>JAFVYX010000135.1 GCA_017500625.1 Clostridia bacterium
AGGTCACCACCATTGGCGGCATCATCGGCAAGGTCGTGAGCATCAAGGACGAGACCTTTGTTCTGGAGACCACCAAGGAGCGCACGCATATCCGCTTTTTGGTTTCGGCGATCCGCAGCGTGGACGTGAAGGCCGAGGAGTCGGCAAGACCGCGCGCCGCCGCCCCCGCGCAGAAGGCCGCCAAGGCCGCTCCCAAGAAGGAGGAGCCCGTTGAGGCCCCCGTCGCTGAGCCCACCGAGGCCCCTGCCGAGGAGGTCGCCGAGCCCACCGCGGCCGAGGCCCTTGGCGAAGAAAAATAAGCGTTCTACCAAAACCCCTCCCGTCATATACTGGTATCAGTAACGACGGGAGGATTTTTTTATGCCAAAGACAAAGAGCCACGCGGTAAGGCGCGGCGGAGGTCAGAGCCCTTCTCTTATGATGGCGATCCTGCGCGGCTTTGCCTTCTCGGTCGCGCTCATGACGGCTTTCCTTTTATTTTTCGCCTTTCTGCTTTTGAAAAGCACGGATCCCTCACGCCTTTTGCTCCCCGCGGCCTTCGGAACGGCGGGAGCGGGCGCCTTCCTTGGGGGGTGGCGTGCGGGGCGTCTCCGCCGTACCTCGGGAGCGCTTTGCGGCATCAGCCACGGTATGCTCCTCGTCTTTGCTTTTTTGGCCGCGGCGCTGGTGATGCGGTCGGGAACGCTCGAGTTATCCTCGCTTATTCTCTATCTGGCCCTGCTTCTCCTTTCCACTCTGGGAGGAGTCCTTTCAGCAAGGAAAAAAAGACGGCGGCGCCGTCACGGATAACAAAAGTCGCCGAAGCGTGCAAGCTTCGGCGACTTTTTGTTTGGTTTTCTTTACATTCCCTTTGCGGAAGCGCCGAGAGCGCGGAGCTTTTCGGGGAGGGCTTCATAGCCGCGCTCCAGCATTTCGGCGCCGCGGATCACGGTGTCACCCGTAGCGGCAAGGGCGGCAATGACCAGGGCCGCGCCCGCGCGGAGATCGACCGCTGTGACACGCGCTCCCGAAAGGTGGGAGGGGCGGACGGTCACCAGTCCACCGTCGGCCATGACGTCGGCACCCATACGCCGTAGCTCCTCGGTATAGGCCGAGCGGGTGGGAAAGACGGTATCACGAAGGGTGGAGACACCATCGGCGCCTGTGGCCAGCGCCATGATCTGCGGGTGCATATCGGTGGGAAAGGCGGGATAGGGAGCGGCGATGAGCGAGCAGGGAGAGAGTGGGCCGCTTCGATAGGCATAAAGCGAGCTTCCCTCCTCGCAAACGGTGACACCCATTCCCCGAAGCGCTTCAAGAACGGCGCTAAGATGGGTGACGTCCGCTTCACGGAGAAGCACCTCTCCGCCCGCCGCACCGACGGCGGCGAGAAAGGTGCCACACTCGATCGTATCGGGCATCAGGCGGTAATCGGCACCGTGCAAACGGGCTTTGCCGTGAACACGAAGCGTATCGCTCCCCACGCCCTCGATCTTGGCGCCGCACGCGGTAAGGTAGTGACACAGATCGGCCACGTGCGGCTCTCGGGCCGCGCCGCAGATGACGGTCTCGCCGTCGGCCAGAGCGGCACACAGAATGGCGTTGACGGTGG
>JAFVYX010000136.1 GCA_017500625.1 Clostridia bacterium
TCTCTCACGGCGTCCTTTGACGTCCGTGAGCACGAGAACGCTTTCTTTCTCGTCGTCCGTGATGCTCACGGGAAATTCGCCTGCACCCGCGCCTATTCGGCGAAGGCCCTCTGCGAGGAATGAACGAAAAGCGAGCCGCAAGGCGGCTCGCTTTTTCTATCCTCCGTCGGTCGTGCGCCATTCTGCACTCTAAAAAGAGCCCCCAAGCATCGCTTGGGGCTCTTTGTCACACAGAAAGCGCCGGCTCCCTCAGAGCCCTGGCGTAATACACCGTGTCGATCCCGCAGCCCC
The DNA here is from genome assembly GCA_017500625.1 of Clostridia bacterium. The sequence goes on from JAFVYX010000136.1 coordinate 292, forward strand.
GATCGTTCGGCAGGCGCTTGTATTCGGTAAAGCCGAAGCGCGCAAGGATCTTGGCGTGCGCCGCGTTTGTCGACCATGTTCTCGTATAGACGTGCCGATCGGGAACGAGGGTGTTGAACAAATGATCGTACATTTTCGCGGTCAGACCACGCCCTCTGGCCGCCTTGGCGACCACCAATGTGGAAACGTAGATGTTTGGTGCTTCGCCGCCCTCAAAATTCTCGTAAAAGGACACAAAACCCGCCATCTCCCCGTCGATCACAGCCACAAGGATCTCCTGGCGGCTCATGGCCTCGTAGTAAGAAAGAACGCCCGCACCGACGGCGGCCTCTCCCGAAAAGGTTTGATCCTTGGTCGATCTCCGTCGGGAAAGCGGCGGCAGAAAGTCCTCGTCGCTCTCCTCCAGCAGCGCCAGGATCGCACCGCGATACTGCGTCTTTTCTTCCTGTGTCAGAATCTTCAGCTCCATAGTTAAGCGTCCTTTGCATAGCTGCACCTATAAGAGATGCTCTCTTATACATTATAGTTAAAGCTTCGTCAAAAGTCAAGAAATCGGCGGTCGTCACGAAAATTTTTCGCCGTTCCTTTGGGAGCACGTTTTGTAGGCGCCGGCCACGGGAAACGCCGTCCGCGAAAATCGGAGCTTTCTATTGATTTTTGCGTTATCTTATGCTAAAATCAGGGTAGCAACGAAAGGAGATCGAGAGTATGGTTTTTAAGATCGAAGCTCCCAAAGAGCCGCACGTACTGACGGGATTTTCCGGTACGATCCTCGGCTCGGAATACGGTGCCACCTCAAGCTATCTTACCAAGAACGGAAGACCCTATATATACCGTATGGGCGAGGTGCAATTCTCCCGTATCCCCGAGGTGACCTGGGAGGAGGCCCTGACAAAAGCAAAAAACGGCGGCATTGACGTCATTTCCTCTTACGTTTTTTGGATCCATCACGAGGAGATCGAGGGCGAGATTCTCTTTGACGGCAACAGAAATATAAAGAAATTTCTTGCGATCTGTCGGCGCCTCTCGCTGCCGTTCATTCTTCGGCTGGGGCCGTGGGTACACGGAGAGGCCAGGAACGGCGGCTTTCCCGATTGGCTGAAGGGCGTCCCGAACATTGCCCTTCGCACAGTGGACGACACCTACTTTTTCTACGTCCGCCGCTTCTTTGAACGGCTGTACGAGGAGGTCAAGGAGTTTTCCGACGTGATCCTGGGAGTCCAGCTTGAGAATGAGCTGCGCGCCAACCGTGAATACGCGGAAAAGCTGAAGGAATTGCTGCTTGACATCGGCTTTCACCCCCCGTATTTCACCTTTACGGGCTGGGGCGGCGCGGACCGCGTGCAAAACTGCCCGGCGGGCGAGGTGCTGTGCGTTTACGGCGGATACCCCGAGGCACCCTGGAACCAAAATCTGGACCCCATCTACTTCAATCCCCATTACGTCCTCAAGCCCGAGCGTGACGATTCCAATATCGGCGCGGATCTTGTGGAAAAAAGGGAGCAGAATGAAGACGAGCTTGCCAGAAAGCAGCTGATCGAGGACACCCCCTACCTCACCTGTGAGACGGGCGGCGGAATGCACGTCACCTACCACAGGCGCCCCATCGTCAGCACGCTGGACGTCAGCGCCCTCTCGCTCTGCAAGCTTGGCTCCGGCTCCAACGGCGTTGGCTATTACGTGTACCACGGCGGTAAAAACCCCATCGGCAAGACCACCACGACGCAGGAATCCCACAGCTGTGGCTACCCCAACGACCTTCCCATGGTCTCTTACGATTTCCAGGCGCCGCTCGGTGAAGCGGGCCAGATCAGGGAAACCTATTACGTCTTGAAGCGCTTCCACAACTTCCTTGAGCTGTGTGGGGAAGAGCTGGCAACCATGCCCGCGTATTTCTCGGACGATATCGAACGGCGTCCGAAGCAAAACGGCTTTACCGCCTCCGTGCGCTCGGACGGCAAGCGCGGCTATCTTTTCGTCTGTAACCACGCAAGACTTACCGTGCCAAAGGCGCTTACGGCCACAGCACAGATAGACCTGCCTTTGGGAGAGACCGTGTCGATCGACCTCTGCGTGCCTCCGTACGCCCACGGCATTATCCCTTTCCGCTTCCCGATCGGGAACGCGGTCGTTTCGTGGTTGACGGCCGTGCCGCAGCGGTATGACGGCCAAACGCTCCACCTCGCGAAAAACGCCAATATGGAGCCCGTGATCTCGCTTAACGGTCGGGATGTCACCCCCATCGTTTCGGGTATGTCGGTTGGCGGTGTTACGCTGATCCTCGATGATGACCCCGTCATTCCCGCCAGGGTGGAGACGCCCGTTGCGCTGACCAAGGCACATGCGGCAGCGGCCGAGGATTTCTATTCCCATATCCGCAACCTTGACAAGACCACCCCCGTCTTCGGCACCCCCGATGCGTATGAGCTCCGCTTGCCCGAGGGCGCCAAATACCTCCGGATCCGCGCCAAGGGCAACATCGGCGCGCTCTATCGGAACGGCCGCCTGCTTGGCGACTACTATTTTTACGGCGTGGATTGGATCGTTGACGTCAGGACTCTCCCCGCGGCGGAGCCGCTTACGCTGTACGTCCTTCCGCTGAACGAGGAGGACAAGGCGAAGATCTATTGGGAATACGATATGCCCACGGGCTCCCACGTCCCCGAGGTCCTCGCCTGCAACAGCGATACCATTCATATGTAAGCACGTCCCCCGTCTTTTTAGTAACAATAATTAAAATGCGCTACGCGGTTTCCCGCGTGGCGCATTTTAATCTTGCGGAGCAAGAATTTCAATCACCGAGGGTGAATTTCATTGCAAGTAATTACGTCATCTTTTCGCCGGCAAGGCAATTTTTTCGGCGTTTATCTTTACAAAAGGGAAAAGGGGTGGTATAATGAGGGTGCCAAACAAATTTCATAAAGAAAAGCATAGGGATATTTTTTTCTTTTTGGGAAAGGAGAATAATATCTTCTTTTCTGCACATGATCAACCATACGAATTTGGTAAAAACGCAAA
>JAFVYX010000137.1 GCA_017500625.1 Clostridia bacterium
CATACGCCGCGGTGACGGCGGAAGAGGCGGCGGCGCGGAAGGCGCCCGCTTCGAGGGCTTCGACGCCCGCGATGGTGGTGCCGCCGGGGGAGCAGACTGCGTCCTTTAAGGTGGCGGGGTGCATGCCCGTTTCAAGCAGATAGGCGGCGGTGCCGAGGATGGTCTTCTCGGCGTAAAGCTGTGCCTTGGCGCGCGGTACGCCGCAGGCGACGGCGCCGTCGGCAAGTGCCTCGGCAAAGAGGGCGACGAAGGCAGGTCCGCAGCCCGAAAGGGCGGCGGCGTCCATCATCCCCTCGGGGATCTCGTCGAGCGCGCCTGCGCGGTCGAAGGCTTCAAGGAAGAAGCCCTCGCAGGTGGGGCAGGTGTTTTTCGTGGTATAAAGAATCATACCTTCGCCGATGGCGGCAGGAAGGTTGGGCATGATGCGCACAGTGGGGTAATCTGCCCCCACATAAGCGGAGATTTTTTCAATCGAGGTGCCCGCCGCCATGCTGACGAAGAAGAAAGCGTCGGTGCGTGCGGCGAGGATGTCTTTGAGGGGCGCAAGCGTTTTTTCAAGGGCCTGGGGCTTAACGCCTAGCACAACGGCGTACGCCGCCCCCGCGATCTCCTCTGCGGTGGAGACACGGGCGCCCAGTTCCTCGGCAAGAGCGGCGCATTTTGCGCTATCGAGGTCGGCGAGAAGAATATCTTCTCCTTTGACCGTTTTGGCAACGGCTCGCGCGAGGGCGGCGCCCATGTTGCCGCAACCGATAAATCCAATCGTTTTTTTCATGTTCTTCCCTTTCTTAACGCACATGGCCTTCGCCACGGATGACGTATTTGTAGGTGCAAAGCTCGGAAAGTCCCATCGGGCCTCTGGCGTGGAGCTTTTGGGTGGAGATGCCCATCTCACAGCCCAGCCCGAACTCGCCGCCGTCGGTAAAGCGGGTGGAGGCGTTGACGTAGACGGCCGCGGACTCGACTGCCGCCATAAAACGGTCTGCCGCCGCGCTGTTTTCGGTGACGATGGCCTCGCTGTGGTGGGTAGAGTGGGCGGCAATATGGGGAATTGCCTCCTCGACGTCGGCAACGACGCCGACGGCTAAAATATAATCAAGAAATTCGGTATCAAAGTCCTCGTCCCCCATCGGAGTACCGTCGATGATTGTCTTCGCCTTGGAATCCAAGCGAAGCTCGACGGGAGACTTCCCTGCCGCGATGCGATCCTCGACGAGCCGCGCTTTGAGGCGGGGCAGGAAGTCGGGGGCGATCTTTTCCGCCACGAGGCAGACCTCGGCGGCGTTACAGACGGAGGGACGGGAGGTTTTGGCGTTTTCGACGATGGCAATCGCGCGCTCCATATCGGCGCCGCCGTCCACGTAGATATGGCAGATGCCCGTTCCCGTTTCGATGCAAGGGACGGTGGCGTTCTCGGTGCAGGCGCGGATGAGCCCCTTACCGCCACGCGGAATGAGGAGATCCACCTTGCCGACGGCGTGCATCAGCTCGTTTGCGCTCTCACGCGTTGTGTCCTCGATCAAAGAGACGAGATCGGGACTAAGACCGACACTCGAAAGTCCCGCACGCAGGGCGTCCACGATAGCGGCGGCGGTGGCATGCGCCTCCTTGCCCGCGCGCAGGACCGAGACATTTCCGCTCTTGAAGGCAAGGGC
>JAFVYX010000138.1 GCA_017500625.1 Clostridia bacterium
CGTGCAAACGCTTAGCCGTTGTTCTTGATATCGTTCTCGTACTTCTCGATCATCTTCTTGACCATCTGGCCACCGACAGAACCGGCCTGACGGGCAGTAATATCACCGTTGTACCCCTGCTTAAGGTTGACGCCAACCTCGCTGGCGGCCTCCATCTTGAACTTGTCGAGAGCGGCCTGAGCTTCAGGAACCACCACTTTGTTCTTAGACATTTGCGTTCTCCTAAACATTTATATCTATATCAATCGAGCCCGCAGAAAACCGATCCCTGGGCTCGACCTCCGCGTCTCTGCTATTATTGTGCGCCGAAGTCGTGATAATATAAATGGTAAATAAATGCGAAGAAAAACGAAAAATAAGGCATTAATAGCGCAGGGTCTTTCCTTCAAACAGGCTCGGCGTTGGGCGCAGATCCATGCCCGCTTCTCTTCCCGATGCCACGTAAACGGCATACTCGCCCAAAAGATCGAACGGGAATTCCACAAACGCAAGAGGGGAAAGACTGCCGCAATCCTCCGACTCGGCGCTCCCTGCCAGAAGCTCAATCCCGGCGGGCACGCGAATGCCGACGTCCAGGAGCCGTCTTTCAAGCGCTCGCGCGACCGTGGCACGGGAGGTAATGACCGTCTCAATACCGTCAAGCTCCTCCACTGTCAAGCGCTCAAGGTCATACACGCGCGGAAGAAGCCCCGCCTCACGCATTGTGTCCACATACCCCTCGCGGCGGTCACGGAGCTCACGCGCCGCACTCGCCATAAACTCGTCCACGTAGGCAATGCGACGCCGCCCGAGGCCAATCATGTGCGAGGTGGCAAGGCGCGATGCCTCGTAATAATCAAAGCAGGCCGAGGCCAGCCCCTCCTCACGAAGAGTGCCGTTGACAACGACAAAGGGAGCCCCCGCTTCCCGCAGGGCAAGGACGTGGGCGCGTTCATTGAACGGCAACGCCGTGGGAACGATCAGAACAAAGCCGTCCACGGTGCGGTTGCGAAAGGCAGAGACGTACGAGCGATCCTCGACACCGGGCAGAAGCACCGTGGTGACGGAAAGGCGCGCAGCGGCCTCCGTAATGGCTTTAAGCATAGGAGGAAGGATTCGGCTCGCATTTTCCCACAGAGTTACAATTCCTATGGCGTTCGCCTTTTGAGAACGCATACCGCGCGCCAACTGATTGGGAGAATATCCGAGCTTTTCCGCGGCGTGCCGCACCGCCTTCACAGTAGCTTCGGCATATTTCTTTTTGTCCGAGCCGTTCAATATATAGGAAACCGCGGAGGGACTGACGCCGGCCGCCGCCGCAACGTCCTTAATGGTTGCTCTTGGCATTGCATTCTCCTTTGTAGATTTCATTATTTATATTATACGAAAAGCCGCCGCGAAAGTCAATATCCGCCCGCCGCGAAAGGGCGGCGGACGGATAGCGATTCAAAGTTTTTTACGGTCCAAGCGGTGAATAAGAACGAACACCGAAAAGAGCACGAGGCAGGAAAGAGCGAGGATAAGGTACATCACCCAAGGCGCTACCGCGGCATCGAAGAAATAGACGTTGCAGTCCGTGCTGTCACGGATGGCCTCAATGAGCGGCGCAGGGATTCCCTCGGCCTCCATTTCGCGAAAAACACCGCCAAGCGCGTGGTTGCGCAGGAGCGAGGTGCCGTAGGTACCGGGCAGGAAGGCGATGACGTGGCGGAGCCACTCGGAAAAGCCCGAAATGGGCATATACGCCCCGCAAATAAAGCCGTATCCCGAGCTGACGATCGTACCGACCGCTGAGATCTGCCCCTGGGTCGTGAGGAAATAGTTGACGATAGAGGAAAGGGCGGTGCCGAACATAACGAGAAGAAGGACGTCGAGGAACAAAAGAAGAACATCACCGAAGGAGAGCCACCAGCCGACAATGGCCAGATAGATAAAGCAGGCGGTCATCGCCACAAACGCCACAAGGAGCGTGACGATAAGCGTGGAGGCGTAATAGGCCACCGCAAGACTTGAGCGCCTTACCGGGGCGATCATCAGATCGCGGCGAGCCCCCGTGACCTTATCCTGTACCATAAGAAGATTGGAGCAAAACGCCACCGTAACGCAGGAAACGGCCAGAAGCGAGGAGAAGAGCTGACCACCAACAAGGCCGCCGACAAGCTTATCGTCAAGCACGATATCGCCAAGCTGTGCCGTGAAGGTACTTTCATACACGTTGGCCAAAAAGGTCACGTAGAGAACAAGAAGAATGATCGGAGTACAGAGCGAGGAAAAGAGCATGCCGAGATCCTTGAAGAACAGGCGCGTGTTCCTTTTTATGAGAATCCACTCAAGCTTCATTTCGCATCACCCCCCAGCTTTTTCCCCGTAACCGCGAGGAACACGTCATCCATTTTTCCCTTAGTGACCTCAAAGTCGCAAAAGAGGTCGGGGCTTTTGCGAATAAGCTCGGCCGCA
>JAFVYX010000139.1 GCA_017500625.1 Clostridia bacterium
AGACCGCAGGAGATACCGGCCACGGGCGCCTTGATCGGAACGCCGGCGTCCATAAGAGCCAGCGTCGAGCCGCAGACCGAGGCCTGCGAGGTGGAGCCGTTCGAGCTGACGACCTCACTCACAAGACGAATGGCGTAGGGGAACTCCTCGACCGAGGGGAGAACGGGGATCAGCGAGCGCTCGGCAAGAGCGCCGTGGCCGATCTCGCGGCGGCCGGGGCTACGGAGCGCCTTGGCCTCACCCGTCGAGTAGCCGGGCATATTGTAGTGGTGCATATAGCGCTTCTCGGTCTCGTCATCGAGGCCCTCCAGCATCTGGGCATCACTCACAGGGCCGAGAGTGGCGATGGTGAGCACCTGCGTCTGGCCGCGGGTGAAGAGACCCGTGCCGTGGGTGCGGGGCAGGATCCCCGTCTCGGCGGCGAGGGGACGGATCTCGTCCATACGGCGGCCGTCCACGCGCTTCTTGTCCTCAAGGAGCCAGCGGCGGACGATCTTCTTCCGGATCTTGTACATCACCTCACCGATGATGGCGGGAAGGTCCTCGTACTTCTCGGAGAACTTCGCCACGACGTCCTCGGTGATGGGCTGCATACGGGCGTCACGCACCGTCTTGTCGTCGGTGTCGAGGGCGGCCATAACGTCCTTTTCACAGTAGGCAAAGATCTCGTCGAACATATCGTGATCGAGCTCGCAGGACGGGTAAGCGAACTTCGGCTTGCCGACCTCGGCCACGATCTTGTTGATGAACACAAGCAGATCCTTGATGACCTCGTGCGCCTTCATGATAGCGGCGTACATGGTCTCATCGTCCACCTCGCGGGCGCCCGCCTCGATCATAACGACCTTCTTCTCGCTGGCGGCCACGGTCAGCTCAAGGTCGCTGACCTTACGCTGGGCGGCGGTGGGGTTGACCACGATCTCACCGTCGACAAGACCCATGAAGGCACCGCCGATCGGGCCGTTCCACGGAATGTCGGAAATGGAGAGGGCGATCGAGGCGCCGATCATCGCCGTGATCTCGGGCGAGCAATCGGGGTCGATCGACATCACCGTGAGGGTCAGGGCGACGTCATTACGCAGGTCCTTCGGGAACAGGGGACGGACGGGGCGGTCAATGACGCGGCTGGTCAGGATCGCCTTCTCGGAGGGGCGGCCCTCACGGCGGAGGAAGCCGCCGGGGATCTTGCCGACCGAGTACATCTTCTCGTCGTAATCGACCGAAAGGGGCAGAAAATCAATGCCGTCACGGGGAGCGGCGGAGGCGGTGGCGCAGCAGAGGATCGCGGTGTCACCGTAGCGGACGAGGGCCGAGCCGTTGGCAAGACCGGCCAGCTTACCGACCTCAACGCGGAGGGGTCTGCCGGCGTACTCGTAATCGTAAACCTTGTAGTTCTCGAACATGTTGGTTTCTCCTTTGTTTGTTTTTTATTTTTCAAACCTCGGAGGACATAGCATTCACATACCCGTCCGAGCGCCTCGGGCGACTATGAAACTGCTACCTCTTCCGACGGTATGATGCGGGGGGAGTACGGAAAAAAGGGACCGATGCGCGTGGCTCGGCCCCTTCCCGATCTTACTTACGAAGACCCAGCTTCTTAACGATCGCGCGGTATCTCTCGATGTCCTTGCGAGCGAGGTAAGCGAGCAGGTTCTTTCTGTGACCAACCATGGTGAGAAGGCCTCTCTGCGAATGGAAGTCCTTCTTGTTGATCTTCAGATGCTCGGTGAGATGATTGATGCGGTAGGTCAGGATCGCGATCTGAACCTCGGGCGAGCCGGTGTCGGTCTCGGTCAGACGGTAGGCCTCAATGATCTCTTGCTTCTTCTGCTTATCCATTGTTCTTCACCTTTCTTAATTATTAACCAAAACCCCAGAAAGCGGCGGGTGAAGCAGCGGCAAGCGCACGTTCTCCGCAACCCGAGGCAAAGGTCCGTGGGTTATTATATCACATATAATTTTATTTGTAAAGAGGGAAAACGAAAAAATTTTGTGCAACTCACTCCTTACCGTAGAGGCTTCTGTATTTCTTGAGCGCAAAATAGTAGTAATTCCGCATAAAAATACCAAGCTTTTGGGGGGATAGGATCAGCGCCTCCGCGCCAAAACGCTCAAAATAGTAAAGCAGCTGGTTGGCCGAGCATTCAAAGGTGTAAACGTCCCCCTCAATGGCCGTGGGGGTCGGACGGTAAAGATAGATCCTACCAAAAAGCTCCTTCCCCTTTTCGGTCAGCTTTACCTTGATGGGCTGGTCATCGCTCGGATACATCGGGTACTGGGCGGCGGCAGCGACCTGACGGGCAAAGAGGGCGGCGCTTTCCTCAGGGATCTCGCTTTTTTCGGGAAGAAGCGAAACGTTTTTGATCTTGGCCAATCGCACGGTACGGTTTTTTCCGCCGCTGTAAAAAAGAGCGTAATTAAAAAGCTCATCCTTGGCGGCAGCCACGGCATACACCGAGGCCCCGGTATAAAGAAAGCCGTTTTCGAGTGAAAGAGACACCGCGGCGCCAAGCGTACGGGAGCTTTCCAAAAGCTCCAGCACCTCTCGGCAGACGATCCGTTCTCTCTCGGTCTTGCTCCTGCCGGCATAGGCCGTAAGCAAACGCCGATAAAAAGAGGACATGCTCTCGTGCTTCAGGAGCGCACTTTCAATGTGGAAGACCGCCCCCTCGGAGTGCTTGGTGGGCTTAAAGGACAAAGCAACGCTCTTCTCCTTGGCGGAGGGGAGCCGCCCCTTATCGGCGACGGCGGCGCGGAGCCGACAAAGAAGCTCCTCTTTGTGTGGCACGCAGACCCCCACAAGGCACTCTGCGATCCGCTTTTCAAGCGCTTCCTCGTCTGCTGTGAATTCCTTATGGAAATTGACGATGATCCGATTGACAAGGGCGTTAAGATTGGCTCCCCCATCGGGCTTCAGAATATGGAACTCCTCCGCATCTTTATAGAGAAGCGCGCTCACGCTCTCGGGGATACTGACCTTGATCTTTTCTTGCATTGCGCCCACCTCCTTTTTCTACATAGTACACTAAAAGTGGTCATAAATCAAGTGCTTTCCACAAAAATTACTAATTATTTTAATGTTTTTTGGTGGTCAACAAAACAAAAAATCTGCCAATTGAAGTCCCCCTATGCTCCGCGGTATAATGGAGGCAAGCAACAACGAAAGGAGAAACACCCATGAGTGCATTTGAAAGAATTGCCGGATATGAAAAGGAAAAAAACGAGCTGAGAGGACTTGCGGAGATATTTAACAACCGCAAAAAGTATGAGCTGAAGGGGGCCACGCTTCCTAAGGGGATCATCTTTTACGGAGAGCCGGGGACCGGGAAAACACTGTTTGCCGAGGTATTGGCCACGGAGAGCTGTCTGAAAAAGATAACGATCGATCTTTCGGACACCGAGTCCGGCACCGCGATCTGCGCCAAGATCCGCAAGGCCTTCCTTAAGGGGGCGCGCGGGCACGTGCCCGTTATGATCTTTTTTGACGAGCTGGATAAGCTCCTCCCCAACCGAAGCGAGGAATACTACAGTGACAGATCGAAAAGCATTCTCACCCAGCTTCTCACACTCATTGACGGTATGGGTGCCAGCAACAACGTGGTATTTGTGGCTACCTGCAACGATTACGAGGATCTGCCTGAAAGTCTTGTGCGCCCGGGGCGCTTTGACAAGAAGATCGGTCTTGGCTTGCCCGACCTTTACTCGCGCCACAAGATCTTAGAGCTTTACGTCAACGCCTCTCCCGCGAGGTTTGCTCTCTCCTGCGAGAGCATTGCCAAGCTAAGCTCGGGCTTTTCCTGCGCCGCCTTGAAAACGCTGGTCAACGAGTGCCTGCTCCGCTCTGACAGCGCAAACCTTGTTAGTGAGGAGCTGATCCGTCAAAAGCTGCGCGAGATCAAGGAGGAGGATCTCCCCACCGAGCGCTCGGTCGCCTCCTATACGATCGACGCCGTGAGAAACGTCGCCTCCTTCCTCCTGGCACGCTCCTACAGCAACAGCAATTATCTACTTACCACCGAGGACGGCAGGGTCTGCAACAACTTTCTTGACCGTGTGATCTCGGGCGCCGATGACGGTGATGACTACGATGAGGAATACGAGGAAAGAGAACCGTACCGAGACGACACGAAGGCGGCCTCCGACGACCTCTTTTCCAAGAACGATTACCTGGCCGCCATTATGGCGCTCTTGGGTGGAATGGCCGCGGAGGAGCTGCTCTTCGGTAAGCTTTACGACAACCTAGAGCCGGGACTGCGCGCGATCGACAATTTGCTCAAAACCATGGCAAACCACGGCTTTTTTGGGCTGCACCTCCTCTCCTCTACGTACCGCTTCCCCGAGTACAAGATCCCCGATGCGCTCATCAATGAGCTGCACGCGATCTATCAGAAGACCGTGGAGGAGTGTTACGAAAAAGCCAAGAGTTCCGTGGAGAAGAATAAGGGACTGATCGAACGCCTGGCCAACGCGCTGATCCGAAAAAAGAGCATGGAAAAGGAGGAGTGCGAGGCGCTGATCGCCGAGGGCGGTGGGATCGCCGTCTGATGCGCGTATTGCAAATCCTAAAGACATCTGGTATACTGATAGAGGACATAAAGATACCATAGGGGAGGTGAGGATATGGAGGAGCCGTTGCTCATAGAGCGGTTGTCCGAAGAGGCGCGCGCCCTGCTTGGCAGGATCGTGGCCGTCAATGATGAGAAATACCGCTTGCCACACCACTCGGGGCACACTCGCTTTGGTTTTGGCCAATTTGCGGGCTTTTATATGTTCTGGGTGGCGGAGAGGAAGAACGGTCTCTATTTCTTCGCCAGAAGAGTTTTTGTGAAAAAGAGCTCAAAAAATCGCACGAGGATCCTCTTTGTCCCCTCCAACGAAGGGGCGATCCTTGCCGCCATGGAGACGATCTACCAAAGCTACCAGCTTTATCTCAAGGATCCCGATGCCGTACGTCCGCCTCAAAAAATAAAGCGGCACGCGATGACGCCCGAACGTGCGGGAGAGCGCGCGGAGGGCGCCACGGAGTCGAGGGAGCCGACGACAGGTGTCGCGCCCACGGCCATACGTGCAGAAACCCCGCCTCGCCCAAAAAGCCAACGCCCGCGCTCCCGCTGGATCCTTTTGAGAGAGGAGCTTTTAGGCGCGGAGGGGGTCCCCCCCGAGCTGGTGCTGGCCGAGGCTGCCACCATGCCTCCAACCGAGACAGCGGAGGCGATCACGAGCATTGTGGAGAAGATCGCGCACCGCCTTTGGGAGATCACCGACGGAGCGCGGGAGACTCGCATCCTTTTCGAGTTCGTCAAGGACGATACCGTGACCTTGGAAACTCTTGGCGTTGCTTATGGCGTTACGCGTGAGCGGATCCGCCAGCTGATCCTCAAAGGAGAGCGTCGCTTCGGCGCCTGCTTTGCCCGAATGAGCGCCACCGATCCCACGCTGAAGCATCTCACCGATGAGCTTTGCGACAGACTGGTGGGGGAACGAGCCGAGGGAAAAAGCCCCCTCGCCGTCCTCGGCTTTTCCACAGTGGGCAAGCACCGTCAAACGCTTTACCGCGCGATCCTTTTTGGAAGCCCCTTGGCCAATCTTATGAAACGGGCCACCCCAAAATACGAAAGGACGGCCACCATCAAGGGGAAGTGGGAAGCGCTTTACAACAAGGTGCTCTTCCCTTCCGATTCGCGTCAACCCGCACCGAGGGTGTCCTCCCGCTCCACCACCGCCTCTCCTATCGCAGCGCGCTTTGAGAGAAAACTGGCTGCATTTTCGGGTCTTGTTTCCTTTGTACCTCGGCCCGACCTTGTGTATCACTCCACCGAATGGGGGGAATACCACCCCGATTTTCTTTTGGAAACAAGCCGCGGCGAATGCATTCTCGTGCTTTTGGCAACACCGTTGGAGATGGCGGCCTATCACAACCGAGAGCGCTTTAATGCACTGCACGTCTTTTGTCGGCTGCAGGGCTACGGCTACCTCATTATCGACGAGAACGCGACCTCGATCTACGAGCTACGCGAGGAACGCTTGCCTCCCGAGGTAGCCGAAGCGATGGACGCCGTACTGAATCGGCGTGGTCGTATTACGAAAGACGACATTTCCCACTTGCGCTTGCAATTCTCTATTACGCGGAGATTGCTGGCCACGTATGCCCTCGACCGCCACCTGGACTTTTTTCCTGCCTCGTTGTTTTTTTGCCGCAGGGGCGACAGAAAGCAACAATAAAAAACCGCTTGCGCTGCAAGCGGTTTTTCTTTTTTACACCGAAAGCTCGTGGCGGCCGGCGGGATAGGGGGTGCTGTGAGTGCCGAGGCGCAGGGTGAACGGCACGGGGGAAATGACGGTCAGGCGGTCGCCCGAGCGGGAGACCGTGACGCCGCGCACCGTGGCCGAGAACTCGCGAAGGCCGTCAAGGAGGCAGGGCGCGACGGTGAGGGTGCTCTGTCCAAAGCCCTCGTAACGAATGCCTGCGACGTAGCGGAAGAGCCAGCCGTCGACAGCGGCGGTGAATTGGTGATTAAGACTGGGGTACTTCCCCGTGTCGTTCTCCCTTGTGCGGTAGAGAAAGCTCTCGGGGAGCGTCCTCAGGCCGTCCGCCACCGCCTTGGCGTAGCCGGGGACGGCAGGATTGGTGAGGACGCGCAGGACAAGCTCGTTATAGCCGTGCTCGCCGAAGACGTCGAAAAGCATGCGCAGGCCGTGGACACCGCAGCGAAGGGCATAGCCGTCTCTTTCCACGATCTCGGCCGCCATACGGACAGCGGTGGCAATTTCCTCGCCCTCGAGCATTCCCGCGTACACAGCGCCGACGAGAGGCGTCAGGGTGGGCACGGTGAGGACACCGTCCCTGACGTATTTTTTGCGGAAGTCGCGGCGGATCTCCTCGGCCAGCGTGCGCCAGCGCTCGGAGGGGCGGCCGATCGCCTCGCACATCTTTGCCAGCATCAGGGCATCGATGCGGTAATAGAGTGTGTCGGTGATCTCGATCGGGCAGGGCGGATCCTGCGAGCACCAGTCGCCGACGCCGAAGTCCATAAGGCAGCTGTCGCTCCGCGTGGCGAAATACTCCATCGCGCGCTCCATACCGTCAAGAGCGAGGTGGACGATCGCGGGATCGCCCGTGTACTTGTAGGCATAATAGGGGATGTGGATCATCGCGCTGCTCCAGTCGAGGCCGTTGGCAAAGTTGAAGGGCCAGTTGGATCGGCAGGGCACGATCGCGGGGAGACGGCCCGTGGGCGACTGATCGTCAAGGAACTTTTGGATCCACTCGCAGTAAAAGTCGTAGGCATCGTACTCCATGGCGATGACCTCAGCCGACAGCATACCGTCGCCCGTCCACTCGTTCTGCTCGCGCTGGGGGCAATCGAGCATCGCGTGGTGGGCGCAGGCGAGGATCGAATTCTCGCACGCGAGACGGATCCCGTTCAAAAACCGATTGTCCGAGGTGAAGGAGCAGAGCGGCGTAAGGTCGGTATGCACCTTGAGTGCCGTGAGGGTAACGGTGCCGCCGGCGCCCGTGACCTCGGCATAGCGGAAGCCGTGATAGGTGAAAAGGGGCTCAAAGGTCTCGCCCTCCTCGCCGCGCGAGAGGTAGACGTCGCGGTGGAGCATCGGGCGGTGCGTACCCGGCATCAGCCCCTCCTGCGTGATGTGGCAGCCGTCATCGGTCAGCCACTCGGAGTACAAGACGTGGACCTCGCTCCGCGGTGCCTTGCCAAGGGTGAGGCGTACCCAGCCCGAAAGATGCTCCCCAAAGTCGAAAAGGCCCGGGGCGATCTCCCGGCCGACGATCTCGGCAAAGACGCGCTTCGGCGGGCAGACGCTCTCGCGGAGGGTGCCGCCGGGATAGGGGACAAGATGCGCATGAGTCCAGCCGTCGGTCGGGGTGTCGGGACAGCTCCACGCGGGGATCTCCTTTTCGGCATCGTAGCGCTCACCGCAGCGGCGGAGCGAAAAGAGGGTCGGCGAGGGGTGGGTGAGGAAGGCGGTGTCGGTGACGATCCTCTCCTCCCTTCCCGAGGGGTATTCGATGAGAAGCTCGCCCGTCAGGCAGGGCTGGCACATTTCCAGCATCGCCTCGGGATCGCAGAGATAGACGTGCCCGAGAACGGCGCCGAAGCGGTTCTTCCCCACCGTGAGGTAGGGGGTGAGGTCATAG
>JAFVYX010000140.1 GCA_017500625.1 Clostridia bacterium
CCATAAAACTCACAATTTTTAATAAAACAGTAGATTTTTATTTTCATCTATGCTATAATGCTATGTATAATGCCTAATTGTGCCCAACGGCACGTACCAACCACAAGCGCTATAGCGCTGAATCACCATCGCAAAGGAATACCTGATGAACAACTTTATTGAAAAAGCGGAAGCTATGAATCTGCCCGTTATTCCCCTCCGTGGGACCGTGGCCTTCCCCGCCGTACAAATGAATCTGACCATATCGCGTGCCCTGTCCCTGAAGGCCTTTGGAGAGGCCGCCTCGGGCAATTCCGCCGTGCTGCTCGTCGCTCAGCGCGATGCCTCGGTGGAAGCCCCCACGGCCAAGGACCTCTTTCACGTGGGCACGGTATGCACCATCAAGCACGTCTCCAAGACCCCCGATGGCGGACTCTCCGCCGTATTTGAGGGCGTTTGCCGTGCCAAGATCACCGAGCTTTTTGAGGACGACGGCTATTATCGCGCCGATGTTGTTTGCAAAAAGGTCTCACTTGGTGCCGCCACCACGCTCCGTGCCGAGGCCATGATGCAGGAGATCATCAATTCCATCAATGAGATCCAACCGATCCACCCCTCGCTCTCCGATGAAGTGCGCACCGCCGCAACGGCAATCAAGAATCCCGGTATGCTCTCGGACTTTGTGGCTTCCTCGGTGCTTCTCAATTACCGCAATAAGCAGACCGTGCTGGAATCGATCAATCCCCTTGTGAGAATGGAGCGCCTGCTCGTTCTCCTCGAGGAGGAAAAGGAGATCCTCAGCTGCGAGGCCGAAATCCACAACACCGTGCGTGAAAAGGTAGACGAGCATCACAAGGAGTTTTTCCTCCGTGAGCAGATGCGCGCCATTCAGCAGGAGCTGGGCGAAGACGCCGACGAAATCGAGGAATACACCGAAAAAATCGAGCATACCGCGATGCCCGACGAGGTCAAGGAAAAGCTCAAAAAAGAGCTTTCGAAGCTCGCCAAGACGCCCTTTGGCGCCGCCGAGAGCGTTGTCCTGCGCAATTACCTTGACACCTGCCTTGAAATTCCGTGGGAAAAGACCACCAAGGATAAGCTTGAGGTTGCCGCTGCAAAAAAGGTGCTGGAGGCCGATCACTACGGTCTTGAGAAGATTAAGACGCGCATTCTCGAATACGTTGCCGTCCGTAAGCTGGCGCCCGACGTCCGCAACCAGATCCTCTGTCTTGTCGGCCCGCCCGGCGTCGGCAAGACCTCCATTGCCGCCAGCATCGACCGTGCCCTTGGTCGCAAATATGCCCGCATCTCTCTCGGCGGTGTCCGTGACGAGGCGGATATACGCGGCCACCGTAAGACTTACGTCGGTGCAATGCCCGGCCGTATCACCTCGGCTCTCATTACCTCGGGCTCTAAGAATCCCGTGATCGTTCTTGACGAGATCGACAAGCTTTCGCACGACCTTCACGGCGACCCCGCCTCGGCGCTTCTGGAGGTGCTGGACCCCGAGCAGAACAAGTATTTCCGCGATCATTTCGTTGAAATGCCGCTCGACCTCTCCGACTGCCTGTTTATTGCCACGGCCAACTATTACGACGGAATCCCCGAGGCACTTATCGACCGCATGGAGATCATTGAGGTCAAGCCCTACTCCCGTACCGAAAAGCTTAACATCGCCCTTCGCCACCTGATCCCGAAGCAGCTGAAGCGTCACGGTCTCTCCCGCCGTACGCTCTCTCTCAGTGAGGGGGCCGTCATTGAGATGATCGACGGCTATACGCGCGAGGCGGGCGTCCGCAGTCTTGAGCGCGAGCTGGCCTCGCTCTTCCGCAAATGTGCCCACAGGATCGCCGAGGGCACCTGCAAGAAAGTGACCGTGACCGAGAAGAATCTCGCAGAATTTCTCGGCAAGCGCAAATTCCGCCCCGATGCCGAATCCAAAAAGGACGCCGTGGGTATCGTCAACGGGCTTGCCTACACCCAGACGGGAGGCGATCTGCTCCGCGTGGAGGTCCTGCCCATGGACGGCACGGGTAAGCTTGAGCTGACCGGCTCACTCGGCGACGTGATGAAGGAATCGGCCCACATAGCGATCAGCTGTGTCCGCGCTCGTGCCGAGGCCCTCGGAATCCCCACCGATTTCTCCTCCAAGAAGGACCTGCATATCCACTTCCCCGAGGGCGCGATTCCCAAGGACGGCCCCTCGGCGGGTGTCACGATGGTCACCGCCCTTGTCAGCGCTCTTACGGGGGTCCCCGTGCGCCACGACGTCGCTATGACGGGCGAGGTCACGCTCCACGGCAGCGTTCTCCCCATCGGCGGTCTCACAGAAAAAACGATGGCCGCCTACCGCGCCGGCGTTAAGACCGTGCTGATTCCGCGCGACAACGAGCGCGACCTTGATGAGATCGACAAGGAAGCTGCGGCCGGACTCCGCTTTGTCCTTTGTGACACGGTGGACGACGTGCTGGCCGCCGCCTTGGCAAAGCCCGAGGACAGCACCTTGGCGCTTCCTGCATGCGACGTCGTCAAGGAAGCGCGCTGTGAGCTTCCTCTCACCATTCCCACGGCACCCGCAGGACTTACGGTAACGGGCAAGGTGCGCTGATATGGCTGTGAACTTCTCTTCCACCGACCTCACGATCAGCGCCGGCTTTCCTGCACAGTTCCCCGCCGACGTGCGACCGCAGATCGCCTTTTCCGGGCGCTCCAACGTGGGAAAAAGCTCGCTTATCAATACCCTCCTCGGCCGCAAGGCCCTGGCCCGCGTCAGCGCTTCGCCGGGAAAGACGGTCACGATCAACTTTTACGACGTTGATAAAAAGCTTTATTTCGTCGACCTTCCCGGGTATGGCTTTGCCAAGCGCTCGGACGCTGAGCGCCGCCGCTTCAGCACGCTGACCGACGGCTATTTTGTGAAGAACGACCGACTCGACCTTCTGCGTCTTGTCGTCCAGCTGGTGGATATCCGCATCGGGCCAACCGATGATGACCGCACGATGATCGACTTTCTCATCGAATGTAAGATCCCGTTTCTCATCGCTGTCTCCAAGGCGGACAAGCTCTCAAAGACGGCGGCCTCCGAGGCGGTCGCCAAGCTTCAGGCGCAGTATCCCGACGTCACCGTCATTCCTTTTTCATCTCTGAACGGTCTTGGAAAGGAGTCACTTCGCTCGGCAATCCTTAGCGCCGCTGAGCTCTCGTAAGCTATGGGTAACCTTGTAGATATCCTTTTATCGGTCCCCGCGGTCCTCATTGCCTTGACGGTCCACGAGTACGCTCACGGCTACGCCGCGTGGCGTCTTGGTGACCCCACGGCAAGATCGCTTGGCCGACTGTCGCTCAACCCTCTGCGCCATCTCGATCCTATCGGCGCGCTCTGCATGCTCTTTTTCCGCTTTGGTTGGGCGCGCCCCGTGCCAATCAACACGCGCTACTTCAAAAAGCCGCGCCGCGATATGGCGATCACTGCCCTCTGCGGCCCGCTTTCGAACTTTGTGCTTTCCTTTCTGGGGGCTTTCCTCTACCTTGCATTTCTCGCCCTTTTTTCGCGACTCATATCCCCGACAACGCCGCGGTTCTTCTATCTTTTGATGCAGTACACCCTGACGTTCCTTTATATATTCCACTTTGTCAATCTTACGCTCGGGCTCTTTAACTGCCTGCCCGTGCCTCCTCTTGACGGCTCTCGCTTTTTGCTCGTGTTCCTGCCGCCGAGGGCCTACTTCGCCGTGATGCGCTACGAGAGATACGTCTCGCTCGCTTTGATCCTCTGCCTCGCTTTTGGCCTTTTTGACGGTTGGCTGGGGCTTGGTGCCGAATGGATCTCACAGCGCTTCTTCTCGATACTCACTCCGATTTTCTCATGAGGTAAGCTATGGACGAGATCATCTTCCGCTTGGATCAGTTTGAGGGCCCTATGGACCTCTTGCTTGAGATCATACGGAAAAACAAGTACAAGATCACCGACATTCCCATTGCCGAGATCTGCGATCAATATCTGGAATATATGGACGCGGCCGAGCGTATGGACCTCAACCTGACGAGTGAGTTCATCGTTATGGCCAGCGAGCTCCTGCTCATCAAAAGCATCATTCTGCTTCCCCGTGCCGCAGAGGAGGTGCAGATCAAGAAGCAGGAGTTAGAAAACGCTCTCCAGATCTACCAGCACGCCAAGGCGGCCGCTCTGGATATGCAAAAGCTGTACGCCGACTATTCGGGGCGCTTTGCCAAGGAGACCGACGAGATCCCGCCAGAAAAGGGCTTCCCCCTCGGCCTTGATCCCTCCCTTCTGGCCAAGGCGATGCAAGCGATGCTCAACCGCATGCGAGAATCCGAGGCCCGCACCACGGAAAAGCTCATCACACCGCTTGTCAACCGCAAAACGGTTTCGGTCGAAAAGCGCATTGAGCACGTGGTACAGAAGCTGGAGTTGCGCGGCGAGGCCACGATGTTCACGCTGCTTTCGGATTGCGAGGACCGCGCCGAGCTGATCGCCACCTTCCTTGGAATTCTTGAACTCATCAAGATCCACCGCATCACGCTTCTTGAGACCCCCGAGGACGAGCTGGCGCCCCCCAACGGGCAAGACGACGGCCTTTCTCTCCGCTTCATTATAAATCCCGACTATATCCCCGACGAAAATACTGAAAGTGAGTTTGACCATGACGAAAGCGATGACGGAGCCACAAGCGCCTGACACCGAGGAGGTCGTCACCGCGGCCGAGACCGACGAGGTCGAGACTGAGGCCGTGGAGGCCCCTCCCACTCCCGATGAGAGCTTCGACCTTGACGAGGCGATCGAGGCGATTCTGTTCGCCGCAGGCCACGCCGTGACCTATGCCCAGCTTGGCAACCTGTTTGAGATCCCCGTCCTGGAAATGAAGGCCCGCATTCTCGAATACGCCCACCGTTACAACCGCACACGGCTTTCCCGCGGTGTGATCCTTTTGACCTATGACGAATCCTGCCAGCTCTGCACCAAGCCCTTCTACCTCCCTTATATCCGCGCCGCGCTCGGGATCCGTAAGAACGGCAATCTCTCGGCCTCGTCGATCGAAACGCTGGCCATTATTGCCTATAACCAGCCCGTCACGCGCTCGTACATCGACCAGGTGCGCAAGGTGGAAAGCTCCTATGCCGTCAATAATCTCTTAGATCGCGGACTCATTGAAAGCAAGGGCCGCCTCGATGCCCCCGGCCGCCCGATGCTCTTTGGGACGACGCCCGATTTTCTCCGTTGCTTCGGCCTGTCCTCTCTCGCGGATCTGCCCGACATTCACGGAGACGAGGCCACCGAGGTCCTGCTCCGTATGGGCCGCCAGATGATGATCGACAGTGAGCCCGACGAGAATCAGATGACCATTGACACGGTGATCGAGGAGACCGAGGCCGCCGCGGAGGCCAACGAGTAACCCCGGAAGAAATCAAACGCGGAAAGGAGTGCTTGCATGAAGGCACTTATCATTGTCAGCGCCATTCTTGTGCCCCTCCTCCTTCTGCTTTTTGCCAATATCCGCGTCTCGCTTATCTATGACGGACGGATCCGTGTCCGACTTTCCTATCTATTTTTAAGGTTTTCCCTCTACCCCGCAAAGTCACGCAAAAAAAGAGGGAAAAAGAAAACGAAGAAAAAGAAATCGACCACCGCCGCTACTCACAAGGTCAGCGGTAAGCCAAAAAAGGAAAAGCACCCTCTGACCTTTTCCGACGTCCGCCTTCTTTTGCGCCTCTTCCGTACGGTGCTCGGCACTGTGCTTGAC
>JAFVYX010000141.1 GCA_017500625.1 Clostridia bacterium
AAGCCCCTGCGAGGCGCTCTTCCCTGCGGCCCTCTGCTCGGCAAGCAGGTCCTCAAAGAGGATCCTCTCGTGGGCGGCGTGCATATCAATGACGAGAAGCTCCTCTCCGCGCTCGACGAGAACGTAGGTGGCAAACGCCTCACCGATGATGGTAAAGGGCGTGTCGGTAGGGACGGTGGGCTCGGCCGCAGCCGTGGGCTCGGCCGCAGTGACGGGGGGCACCTCGACGGCGGTGGGGGGGATCGGCGCTTCCCTCTCGGCGAGGGGGGCGCCGCCGTAGGTAAAGACGGGGGCCGAGGCCACGGAGGGGGCGGCGTTAGGCACGCTCTCGGCATAGTCGGCAAGGACGCGGAGAGAGGCGGCGGGGGTCAGCTCGGTGCGAGGGGCGGTCTCGCTCTCGCGGTAAGGCGAGGGAGTGGGTGCCTTCGCGGTGGGGGTGGGGGCAGGCACGGGTGTCACGGACGGCGTGGGAGCCAAAGGCGTGCGCGTGGGAAGCTCGATACGGTAGGGCTCGCTTTTTGGCACGGCGTTCTGCCGCACGGGGGCGACGGGGGTCAGCTCGGGGCGATAGGCCGCCTCGGTGAGGGCGCCACGCACGGCGTGATAGACGATCTCAAAGACGGGGCGCTCGTCCGAAAATCGGATCTCGAGCTTGGCGGGGTGGACGTTGACGTCGACAGCGCCGGGGGCAATGGTCAGAAAGAGGGCCGCGGCGGGAAATTTCCCGGGGGCGATATACGAGGTATAGGCCTGCTCGAGAGCGGCCTGCATGGTCTTACTGCGGACAAAGCGGCCGTTGATGAAGAAGCTCTGGCGGTTGCGCGTGCCCGCGACGTTGTCGCTTCTGCCAACGTAACCCGAGAGCGTCATGCCCGACATCTCGCCCTTGACGGGGAGCATCTTTTTGGCAAACTCGCGTCCCTCCACGGCGTGAAGAACGGCAAGCACGTCTCCGTCACCCGGCGTGGCGAAGCGTTGGACACCGTCCACGATGAGGGTGAGGGCGATCTCGGGGTGCGAGAGAGCGACCTTCTCGGCATACGCGGTGGCCGCCTGCGCCTCGGTGACGTCCTTTTTTAAGAACTTTCGTCTGGCGGGAACGTTGCCGAACAGCTCCTTGACGACCACGGTGGTGCCGACGCGACAGCCGACCTCCGAGACCTCGGTGATCTTCCCGTACTCGCTGACGAGCAGGGTGCCGCACTCGGCCTCCGCCGTCCGCGTGACGATCTCCATGACCGAAACGCCCGCAATGGCGGCGAGGGCCTCGCCACGGAAGCCGAGCGTCAGGATCTCGTCAAGGTCAGCAGCGTTCTTTATTTTGCTCGTGGCGTGGCGCTGAAGTGCCACGGGAAGGTCCTCCGAGGCGATGCCACAGCCGTTATCGCTGACGCGAAGAAGGCCGACGCCACCGCGAGCGACCTCAGCCGTGACGGCGGTGGCGCCCGCGTCAATGGCGTTTTCGAGAAGCTCCTTCAGCACCGAGGCCGGGCGGTCGACTACCTCGCCGGCGGCGATGAGATTGGCGACCTCCTCGGAGAGCAGATTGATCTTACCCATAGTGTCTCCTTTGGGAAATGTCAGTTTTTGAGCATCTTCTTCAGCTCAAAGAGCAGGTTCATTGCCTCAATGGGCGTTAAGGTATTGAGGTCGATAGCGCGGATCCTTTCGGCGGCCTCATCGGCCTCACTTCTCTGCACCGTACCGAAAAGATCGAGAGTGGGAGTCGCCTCCTCACGGCGGACGGTGGGTGTGGGGGCCCCCACACCCTCCTCAATGTCCGAGAGGATCTTCTTCGCGCGGCGGACGACCTCCGTGGGAATCCCCGCGAGCTTGGCGACCTCAATGCCATAGCTGTCGTCGGTGGCTCCGCGGACGATCTTGCGGAGGAAGATAATGCCGTCACCGCGCTTTTTGGCGGCGATGTTGTAATTGACGATGCCGGGGTACTCGGCCTCAAGCGAGGTCAGCTCGTGATAATGCGTGGCAAAGAGGGTGCGCGCACCGATCTTCTTGTGGGTGTACTCGGCCACGGCACGGGCGATCGACATACCGTCGTAGGTCGAGGTGCCGCGACCGACCTCATCGTAAATGATGAGCGAGCGGGGGGTGGCGT
Organism: Clostridia bacterium; assembly: GCA_017500625.1. Next base: position 2,117 of record JAFVYX010000141.1, read on the forward strand.
TCTCTAAAATATGCGCCACCTCGTTCATTTCCAGCATAAAGGTGGACTGGCCCGAGGCGAGGTCGTCCGAGGCGCCGACACGCGTGAAGATCTTATCGGCAATGCCGATGACCGCCTCACGCGCGGGCACAAAGGAGCCGATCTGCGCCATCAGGGTGATGAGCGCCACCTGGCGCATATAGGTCGATTTACCCGCCATATTCGGGCCCGTGATGAGATAGAGACGGTCGCGCTCGGTATCGAGGAGCGTGTCGTTCGGGACGAAGTAGCTGTCCTTTACGAAGCGCTTGACCACGGGGTGGCGGCCGTCACGAATGGTCAGCTCCCCGCTCGTCTCGATCTCGGGACAGACGTAATTGTTCTTCGTGGCGACCTCGGCCAACGAGAGATAGCAGTCAAGGGCGGCAAGGCGCGCGGCGGTATCCTGAATGCGAGCGGCGGCCTCGGCAGTCTTCAGGCGGAGGGCGGTAAACAGCTCGTACTCCAGGGCGGCCAGCTTATCGGCGGCGCCCAGCACCGTGGTCTCCATTTCCTTCAGCTGCTCGGTGATGTAGCGCTCACAGTTCGTCAGCGTTTGCTTTCTTATGTAGCGGTCGGGTACGTCGGCCACGTTGGATTTCGTGACCTCGATGTAATAGCCGAACACCTTGTTGTAGCCGACGCGAAGGCCCTTGATGCCCGTGGCCTCACGCTCGCGGGCCTCGATCTCCTCGATCCAGCCCTTGCCGTTCTCGCGCACACCGCGCAGATAGTCGACGTCGGCGTTATAGCCCGCGCGGATCATACCGCCCTCACGCACGGTGAAGGGGGGATTTTCCACGATCGCGGACTCAATGGTCTCATAGACATCATAGAGGGGATCGAAGCCATGGCAAAGCTCAGAGAGCCCCTCGCTCCTGCATTC
>JAFVYX010000142.1 GCA_017500625.1 Clostridia bacterium
AGGACGGTCTTATCCAGCAGGTCGACACGCCTCAGAACCTCTACGATTACCCCGTCAACCTCTTCGTTGCGGGCTTCATCGGCACGCCTCAGATGAACTTCATCACGGCGAAGCTTGAGGAGGAGGGCCAGGACCTTTACGTCACCTTTGCCTCCAACAAGATCAAGGTTCCCGCCGAGAAGGCCAACAACCCTGCTCTCAAGGAGTACATCGGCCAGGAGGTCGTTGTCGGTATCCGTCCCGAGTGTCTGCACGACGATCCCGTGCACGTCAGCTCGATGCCCGACAGCATCATCAACGCGACGGTCGAGGTCACGGAGCTTATGGGCGCCGAGATCTACCTGTACCTCTCCTTTGACGGTCAGGAGGACGCCACCAACGGCAAGAACATCATTGCCCGCGTTTCGGCCCGCTCCACCTCTCGCGCCGGCGACCAGATCCAGATCGCCTTTGAGACGACGAGAATGCATATTTTTGATAAGGACACCGAGCGCTGCATCGTCCACTAAGGTCGATCCATTTTGGCATAAACGAAAAAGGAGAGCTTCCGCTCTCCTTTTTCTATCGCCGTTTTTGCGGATTTGACGTACTCTTGTACGCCTGCACCGCAAAAGCGACGATTTCTGCTCAAAATTGATCTGACCTTAGCCCTTCGTACGCCCGCCTGTCGGAAAACGGCAATTTCTGCTCCAAATCGGCTCGTCCTCAGCATTTGACGTACCCTCGTACGCCTCGGCACAAAAAACGCCACCCTGCGGCGGCGTTTTTACTTTGGAAGAAAAAATATTTCTTCGTACTCTGCGTTTAAGATTTCTTTGATTAAAACGATCTCATCGGGGTACAGGTGTCTTTGCCCTACCTCAATTTTCGCAACGGCGCTTCGCGTGATTTCGCACCCCTCGATCTGTAGCTTTGTCGCCAACAGCTCCTGCGTCATTCCCGCCGCCTCCCGTAGGCGGCGTATGTTTTTTCCGATCTGTTTTTCTACTTTTATATTCATAATTCCTCATTTTTGCACTTATATTGTAACAAAACGCTTGACTTTATTATAAGCGTATGCTACAATTGTTTTGCACCTATATGGGTGCAAATACGATTTTGGAGGAATAATATGTACTGCAAAAACTGTGGAGAGGAAGTCAACGAAAACGCGGCGATTTGCGTAAAGTGCGGTTTTTCCGTTGGCGTTGGAACAAAGTATTGTGCGCATTGTGGCAAAGAACTCGCCGAAGGACAAGCCATTTGCATGAATTGCGGCTTTTATGTCAACAAGGGCGCGGCAAAGGCGACAGAGAAAGAGCCCACTCAGCAACAGGAAACGGCGGCCGCCATTTGTGACGAATACCGCGGCACCGTAAAGAAAAATCTTTATTTTTCCATAGCTAAGAACGCTTTGACGCTTGCCCTCGTCCTCGCGCTGCTGTTCTTACCAATCTTCCGTTATGAGCGCGATCCCTCCGATATGTCGATGGATGACCTCTTGAATTTGGACGTTAATGACGTTGAAAGTCTTGAGGACCTTGAGGACCTGTTCACCGAGGACGGAAAAATTACACGATCGTTTTCTCTTTACAATGATCTTTCCCTTCTTGTCAACGCATTTTCGGACGAGGGTCGCTCCTCGTCGCCGGACGACACCTTCCTGCTTTTCTATGAAGGATTGTTCCCCCTTTTCACAGTTATTATGATGATCATGCTGTCCGTTATGGTTGGAAAGCAACTGTTCGCCCAAATCCAGGATCTCCAAAACATTGACGAACGGACGCTCCTTATAGCCAGCGAAATGAAAAAAAGCGGCGAGGTCAAAAAGAAGAAGAGCTTTTTCAAGCAGCAGACCGTTTACGCACTTTTTATGTATATTATTTTTGACGTCATTTTCAGCAAGTTTTTCGACTCTATCTTCTTGATGGGCGGAATGAAATCCGTCAGACACATGGGCTATATTGCCGGTGTTTCGGGCTGGCTTGTCCTTGTCATTGTTCTTCTTGGCGCTTACGTTTTCGTGGAAGCCAAGCAAAAACGGGGCGAGGAGCAAATGCTCCTGAGCATTACGCAAAAGGAGTATCAGCAGTCATAAGATTTACGGAAAAGGAGCTTTCGCTCCTTTTTCTTTTTGCGGCTTCGTACAAGACGCCGTCCGTAAAAGCCGTGTTCCACGAAAAAAGGCAGAGCCGTGGCTCTGCCTTTTTTGTTTTTGGGGATAGATCACTGACGGGTATAATAGGCACCCGACTGGCCGCTGGTGGTGAGGAAGGTGGCCATAGCGGCGGCGTCCGCCACGTCCTCGGGCGTGAGCGTGTAGGACATATAGGTGGTGGGGTTGTAGCCACGCCACGCGGCGGGAGCGCCGAAGCTGAGGGCAGTGAGCGCCGTGCAGCCCGAGAAGGTGTTTCTGCCGATGAAGGTAAGCGAGGCGGGGAGCGTGACCGAGGTCAGTCCCGTGCAGCCCGAGAAGGCGCTGCCCGCGATGCCGAGCGTGCCCTCACGGACGGTGAACTCACCCGCAACGTCGGATTTGACCTTGATGAGGTACTGGCCGATGTAGAGGGCGCCATCCGTCCAGTTGGCCTCATTCTTATAATGGGCGGTGCTTGAGAGGTAGGAGCTGCCCGAGATCATGGTGAGGCCGTCACCCAGCGTGAGCGTTTCCACCATGCTCATACCGTAGAAGGCGTAATCGTTGATCTCGCCGCCGTGGACGGTGATCGATTTGAGACCGGCAGGAATGTAGTAGTAAGCGGTCGTTACAGTGTTTCCTCTCTTGTACTGCTGGGCAACCGTCTCGCCCTCCTCGTAGGTGTTGCTCTGGGTGAAGATGCGGCCAAAGTTTGCCGACTGGCCCGAGGGTCTGGGCGAAAGGCCGACAAAGGGAACCGTGATCTCCTCAAGCTCCGTCATGCTGCCGAGAGCGCCCGCCTCCAGCGACGTGAGCGTTGAGGGGAGGTAGAGCTTCTTGAGCGAGGTGAGGCCGTGAAGGGCGGATGCACCGATCGAGGTGACACCCTCGGGCACCGTCAGCTCGGTGAAGGCATAGCAATTGTAGAAGGCCTGCTCACCGATGGTTTTGAGCGTTTTGGGAAGCGTGACGTTTCCGAGCTGATAGCAGAAGAGGAAGGCCTCGTCGCCGATCGAGGTAACGCCCTCGGGGATCGTGACGCCCTCGATCTTACTGCAGTACATAAAGAGCTGGGCGGGCACGTCACAGGCGGGAAGATCAAAGTGGCCCTTAAGATTTGAGCAGTTGTAGAAGGCACCGTTGCCGATCGTGAGGAGCGAGTCGGGCAGATTGATCGTCTTAAGGCCCGAGCAGTAGATGAAGGCGTTCGCTGCGATGTGGAGAAGCCCCTCGGGAAGCGTGATCTTTGTGACCTTCGAGCAGGTGTAGAAGGCGGAATACGTGATCACGGTGGTGCCGGGACGGACGGTGATCTCACCCTCCACGGCGGGGTTGACCGACATCAGGCAGGTATCGACGTAGAAGAGCATATTCTCCATATCCCAGTTGGCGGGGTCCTCGACAATGGGCGTATTGTCAAACGCGGTGCTGCCGATGCCCCTGAGCGAGGCGGGGAGAGAGATTTCCGAAAGCTGCGTGTAGGCGAAGGCCGTACCGCCGACCGTCTCGAGGGTGGCGGGGAGAGTGATATTTGAAAGCGACGTGCACTTATAGAAGACCGAGTTGCCCATCGTCTTGAGCGACGAGCCGAGCGAGACCTCGGAGAGGGCGGTGCAGCCGTAGAAGACCGAGTCGCTGAGCGTTGTCAGCCCGCTTGGCAGGGTGACGGAGGCAAGCGCGGTGCAGTCCTGGAAGGCGTACATCCCGATGCTCTTGAGCCCTGCGGGGAAATGGACGGCGGTGATGTCGGCCCTGGCGCGGAAGACGTTCGAGGCGATCTCACAAACGGGCAGGCCGTTAAAGCTCTCCGCGATATAGATCTCGGTGTCGGTGGCGCTGTCCGCCGAGGAGAGGATGTAATAGGTGCCGTCCGAGGAGAGCTTGTAGGTAAGGCCCGCGCTGGCGTAGCCCGCGCTGCCGGGGGCGGGCGCATAGGCGACCTCACAGGGCATACCGTCCTCCCCGTAGCTCCACCAGGTGCCGTGGGCGGTGGGCTCACCCTCCACGTAATAGTAGAAGCGGCTGTAGGTGAAGGTGTTGCTGCCCTTCATCTCGATCGCGGCCCAGTCGGCGGCGGTGCCCTCGTAATAGATATTCGAGTTGAAGTCACCGAAGCCATTGTATTCGACCGTTGCGACCGAGGCGGGGATCACCACCGAGGTGAAGGCGCCACCGGTGAAGGCATAGTCGGAGATCTCGGTGCAGACGCTGCCCTTCTCGAAGACGACCGTCTTTTTGAACTTGGCGTTGTAGTTGTTGGCAGTCGTCAGGAAGTACGAGGGGATGCGGGTGACGTCCTTGTCGATGACGAAGAGGATCTCCACGTAGCCCGCGTTATTCACGGTGAAGAAGGCCGAGCCCTCAAGGTCCGCGCAGGCCACGGCGTCAAACTCCACGCGCGTGAGGGCATCGCAGAAGGCGAAGGCCTGCTTACCGATCTTGGTAATGCCCTTGGGAATGACGATGCTCGTCACGTTCTTGTGGTAGTAGAGCGTGCCAACGGCGATCTCGGTCACGGTCTTACCGCCGATCGTCTCGGGGAACACGACCTCGGTCACGCTGTCGTCAACGTCATAGATGACGAGCGTGCCGTCTCCCTTCTCGGCCCAGTAATAGCCGTCCTCGGTCACGCCGTGGACGCCCGTGGCACCGAAGAGGTAGGGGTTTTCAAAGGTGAAGGAGGTGCCGTTATAGAAGTAGGCGCCCGAGCTTGCCCAGTAGGAGGTGAAGCCCGAGGGCTTCTTTTCGGCCGCCGAGAGGATCATCACGGGACGGCGGTAGAAATAGTGGTTTGTGCTGTCCGACCAGTCGGTCGAGCCGCGGAAGGCGTAATCCGAGACCGTCTGGACCGTGGCGGGGAGATAGACGGTCATGCCCTTGGCAAAGGGAGAGGCGAAGGCGTACTTGCCGATCGAGGTGCAGACGCCGCCCTCACGGAAGGTGATCGACTTGATGACCGAAAGCTCGGCCTCGTAGTCCTTACCCGTGTTGCTGTAATAGAAGAGGGCGCCGGGGATCGATTGCACGCGCGCACCGATGACGATGTCAAAGCCGCCAACGTTCTTACCGCCCGAGGCAAAGGTGTTTTCCGAAACGCTCGTGCAGGCCTTGGCGTTGTACTCGACCGTTTCGAGGTTCACACAGCCCGCAAAGGCCCTCGTGCCGATCGAGGTCACGCCCTCACCGATGACGATGCGGGTGACGGAGGAAAGGCCGGAGAAGGCCTGGGAGCCGATCTTTTTGAGCGTGTCGGGAAGGACGATCTCCCGAAGCGAGGTACAGCCGAGGAAGGCGTAGCTCTCAATGGTCGTCAGCCCCTCGCTGAACACCACGGTCTCAAGGCCCGTGCAGCCCGCAAAGGCGTTCGAGGGGATCGTGGTGATGTTGCCCGTCAGGTAGACCGCCTTGATGTCGGTGTTGCCCTTGAAGACCGAGGCATCGATCGCGGTGATGGGAGTGCCGCCCATGGTGGCCGGCAGGCGGATCACGCCACCCACCATACCGATCGCGGCGGGATCGATGCTTGTGATCGTGCCGTTCGAATGGCTGACGCCCTGGGTGAGCGTGGCCTCGGGAATACCGCAGACCGTGCAGGCGCCGTCCACGTAGGTGTGGCCGCTCTTGCGTGGGATCGTCACGAGGCCGACGTAATCGCAGTTCTTGCAGGCGACCCTCTTCTCGCCCTTTTCAAGGCAGGTGGCCTCCTTGACGATCGTCTCAACGCCCTCATGCTCGGCCAGGGGGAGCTCCTTGGTCAGGCGGAGCATCTCCTCGCCGCAATGGATACAGGAATAGACCTCGTCGTAGCTTCCCTTGACGGTGCAGGAGGACTCGACCTTGTTCTCCACCGTCGGCTCGGTGCTCTGCACGCAGACGCCCGTGGCGGGGACGGTGACGGTCTTGCGGGCGGCCTCGGTGCCGCAGACCGTGCAGTAGTAGACCTCGTCGTAGTGGCCGTTTTCCTTGCAGGTGGGGGCGACGTTGTTCTCGACCGTGGCATCGCCCTTCGTGTGATTGCCCGTGGGGCTTACGGTAAAGCTCTCGCGGCTGAAGACGTGATCGTAGCAGGTGGCACAGCGCACGACAAGGTCGTAGCTGCCCGCCACGCTACACGTGGGCTCGACCTCGTTCTCCGTAACGGGAGCCGCTTGGGTGTGCGGGAGCTTTTCACCGTGATCAAAGGTGGTGCTGTGGTAAACGCTGAACTCACCGCAGACGCAGGAGTAATAGTAGCGCGCGGCATGCGTGCAGGTGGCCGCCTCAAAGAGGTATTTCTCGTCCACGACCTCCTTGTTGTAGCGGTGGTCGGCAAGACTGCCGCTGGCAAAGGTCGGACTTTCCTCCGTATCGTGCGCGCCACAGGCGCAGGACATATAATAGGTCGCCTTTTCGGTGCAGGTGGCGTAGGTGGCGAGGTACTTATGGGTGGCTACCTTTTCGGTATACTCGTGGGGGAGGGGCGAGCCACTGGCAAAGGTCGCGCTGAGGGAGGGGCTGTAAGCGCCACAGACGCAGGACTTGTAGTAGGTCGCCTGCTTCGTGCAGGTGGCTGCCGTGGCGAGGAAGGTGCGCTCGGCAACCTTGTGGGTGTAGGAGTGCGGCGTGGTGTTGCCGTAAGCAAAGGTCGGGCTCTTCTCGGGATCGTGAGCGCCGCAGCCACAGGACATATAGTAGGTGGCCTTTTCGGTGCAGGTGGCCGCCGTGGCGAGGTAGGTGTCTCTCACCGTCTTTTGGGTGTAGACGTGATCGCCCGTTGCGGGGATCGCCAGAGTCTCGCGCGAGAGCTCGTGACCGCAGACCGAGCAGTAAACAACGCTGTCGTAGGAGCCGTCAAGCGCGCAGGTGGGCTCCTTGCGGTTCTCGGCGACGGCGGCGGCAGGGGTATGGTTGCCCGTCGCGGGGATCGCCACGGTGTCGCGGCGCAGCTCGCTGTCGCACTCCGAGCAATAGGTGACGTTCTCATAGCTGCCCGCCACGCCGCAGGTCGGCTCCTTGCGGTTCTCGACGACGGGAGCGGCGCCCTCGTGATCGCCCGTTGCGGGGATCGCCTCGGTCACGCGGCTCATCTCGGTCGAGCAGACCGAGCAATAGACGCACACGTCGCGGTGGCCGTCCTCACCGCAGGTGGGGGCCGTCACGTTCTCGTGGACGGCCGTGCCCGCCTTGTGCGCAAAGCCCTCGGCCGCGACCTTGCCGCAGACCGTGCAGAGCGTGTCGGTGGTGCAGTCGCCGTCATCGGCGGCGGGGGTATGGTCGCCCGTGGCGGGAAGCGTCACGGTAACGCGCGAGAGCTCGTGCGTTTTGCAGGTGGCGCAGTAAACGACGCTGTCGTAGGAGCCGTCATCGCCGCAGGTCGCGGCCACCTCGTTCTCACGGACGGCCTCACCCTCCGTGTGGGGAACGGGATCGCCATGCGAGAAGGTCTCCCCCTCGACGTCGCTCGCGCCGCACTCCGAGCAGGAGTGGTAGTAGGCGGCGGGGGCGGTGCAGGTGGCCGCCGAGGCGAGGTGCGCTTCGGCTACCACCGCCTCGGTATAGGTGTGAGGCAGAAGATCGCCAAAGGCAAAGATCGCGCTCTCCTTCTCGTCGTGAATGCCACAAACGCAGGACTTGTAATAGGTGGCAAGCGCGGTACAGGTGGCCTCGGTCACCCGATGGTCGGCGGTGGCGGAGCTTACGGTGTAGGCGTGAGGGGCAAGCTCGCCGTACGCAAAGCTCGGGCCCGCAGCGTCGTGCGCGCCGCAGGCGCAGGACTTGTAATAGGTGGCAAGCTCGGTGCAGGTGGGCGCCGTTTTTAGGTAGGCGGCGGAGGCGACCTCACGGGTATACTCGTGGGGGAGGAGGTTGCCCGCCGTAAAGGTCCCGCTCTTTTCCTCGTCGTGAATGCCGCAACGGCAGGACTTGTAATAGGTGGCAAGCTCGGTGCAGGTCGCGGCGCTCTTGAGGTGGGCGCCCGAGGCGACCTCACGGGTATACTCGTGGGGGAGAAGCTCACCGTACGAGAACACCATGCTCTCGGTCTTGCTATAGGCACCGCACTGGCAGGAGGTGTAATAGACCGCCTGTGCCGTACAGGTGGCCGCCGTCTTCCGATACTTCTCCTCGGCGACCTCCTCGGTGTAGTGGTGGGTGATGGTGCGCGTATAGCGGCAGCCCTTGTTGTCGCACTTCGTATCGCAGTCGTGCGAGAAGGTATGCTCGGCGGCCTCGACCGCGTACTCGTCACAGCGCGCGCAGTCCACGGGCGTTGTGCAATCGCCGTCATCGGCCACGGGCTTATGCGGGCCAAGCTCACCGTATTCCTCGTTGCAAACGATGCAAACCGCCCGCTTGAGGCAGGTGGCCGTGCCGCCCGAGTGGCCCGCGGGCTCTCCCTCGGTGGCGCCGCAGAGCATACAGGTCTTCGGCTCGGTGCAGGTGGGGTTCAGGTAGATGTGGCTGCACTCGGGCCCGCAGGACGCGAGCAGAAGCATGCCCGCAAGGATCAAGGTGGCGAGCATCAGCAGAGTGACAGCTTTTCCAAGGTGCTTCATAGGTTCCTCCCAAAACGTATTGACCGCCACGCGCGGCCGCGGGTAGGGAATTACTAATATATATATTAATAGCTGATTTTTATAAGAATGTCAATACCCCCGTTTTCTCTTCCACTCCTCTCTACGAAAAAAGAAAAAAGCCACAAAGTGGCTTTTTCCCGTTTTCTTTATTGGGGGCCGCGGCTCTCGCGGAGGACTTTTTGACTATGTGCCACATCGGGGCACTGCGAAGCTGTACAACGACTATGCGGCAGGACAAGGCGAGCAACGACGTATTGCGCAATGGATAAAGAGGACTCGGCGAGGAGAAATTGTGCAAGACGAGGCGCACCGAGAAACGGAGGCGACGGCGTATACCAATACGTCGAGCCGAGGATCGCAGGCGCAACGACGTATTGCGCGATTTATACCGCCGAGAGTTTGGCGTAGGTGGCCATCAGCTTCTTCTTCTCTCCGCTGTCGAAGGCCACCTCGTAGAGGGTGTCGCCGCCCATCGGGCGGACGGCGAGGACGGTGCCCTCACCGAAGATCTGGTGGCGGACGCGGTCACCGGCGACAAAGGTTGCGGTGGGGGCAGCGGGGCGCACGGGAGGCGGCGTGCCGACGGTCGGGCGGCGGTAGAACTCGCCCGTTTTCGGCTGGGCTTGCTCACGGCGGGGCTGGGGGCGCTGTGCGGAGGGCTTGCGCGGAGTGTCCTCCTCGATGAGGGCGGGGGGAAGCTCCTCGCGGACGAAGCGCGAGAGGGGGTTGAAGGCGGTACGGCCGTACATCAGGCGCTCCTTCGTGTAGGACATATAGATCTTTTGCTTGGCGCGGGTGATCGCCACGTAGGCAAGGCGGCGCTCCTCCCCCAGCTCGGCGGGGTCGGTGCGGGACTGCATTCCCGGGAACACGCCCTCCTCCATACCGGGGAGGAAGACGACGGGAAATTCGAGCCCCTTCGCGCTGTGGATCGTCATCAGGACCACGGCATCGGCGTCCTCGTCGTACTTATCGACGTCGCTGACCAGCGCGACCTCCTCGAGAAAGCCCGAAAGCGAGGCCTCGTCACCCGAGCGCTTTTCGTATTCGGCGGCGGCCGAGACCAGCTCCCCCACGTGGTCGATGCGCGTTTTGGAGATCTCCCCCTCGGCCACGAGCATCGCACGGTAGCCCGTTCTCTCAAAAACGTGCTCGATGAGCGAGGGGAGGTCGGTCTTCTCTGCGCGGAGAGAGGCAAGAAGCGAGGAGAATTCGGTGAGGCGGGCGGCGACCTTCGCGAGGGAGGGGAACTCCGAGGCGCGCTCCAGCACCTCGCTCATCGAGAGCCCTGCCTCGTCCGCGAGACGGGCCACCTCCTCGACCGTCGAATCGCCGATCTTGCGCTTCGGCTCGTTGATGATGCGCGTAAGGCGGAGGTTGTCGCTGGGGTTGGCAAGGACGTGGAGATAGGCAACCATGTCGCGGATCTCCTTGCGGTCATAGAAGCGCTGGCCGCCGAGAATGCGATAGGGGATACCGCTCTTGGCGAGGGCTCCCTCGAGCGAGCGCGAGAGCTCGTTGAGGCGGTAAAGGATCGCCACGTCACGGTAGCGGCGGCGCTCATGCACCACGGTCTCCATGATCTTATCCTTGATCCAGGCGGCCTCGTCGTTCTGATTTTCGGATTTATGTAAAGTTATCTTTGCACCATCGTCGCCCGCGCACCAGAGACGCTTTGCGTGGCGCTCACGGTTGTGAGCGATGACGGCGTTGGCGGCCTCCAGAATGGTCTTGGTGCTACGGTAGTTCTGCTCCAGCTTGACGACGGTGGCGTTTTTGTAGGTCTTGTCAAAGTCAAGAATGTTCTCGACCGTGGCGCCGCGGAAGCGGTAGATGCTCTGGTCATCGTCACCGACGACCATAATGTTGCCCTCGCCCGCCGAAAGAAGCGCCGAGAGACGGAACTGGGCGGGGTTCGTATCCTGATACTCGTCGATGCAGACGTAGCGGAACTTGCGCTGATACTTGGCCGCCACCTCGGGGTTGCTCTCAAGGAGCTGAACGGTCTTCATAATGATATCGTCAAAGTCGAGGGCGTTGGCCTCCTCGAGTCGGCGTTGGTACTCCTTGTACGCCTTGCCGATCTGGCGGAGACGGAAATCGCCGTTATCGGCGAACTCGCGGGGGGAGATGAGCTTGTTCTTGGCGTCCGAGATCGCGGCCAGCACGCTTTTGACGGGGAGAAGCTTTTCGTCGATCTCCAGGGCCTTCATCGCCTCGGAGAGGACGCGCTTCCCGTCATCGGTGTCGTAGATCGAGAAGCCGCTCTTGTAGCCCGCCTCGGCCGTGTGGGAGCGCAGGATCCGCATACAGACCGAGTGGAAGGTGCCCGCCCAGATCTCCTCGCTCACTGCAGGATCGCCAAACGCGGCACTGAGGCGCTCGCGGATCTCGCCCGCGGCCTTGTTGGTGAAGGTGATGGCCAGCATCGCCCACGGGGGGCAGGGGGCGTGGGTGAAGACGGGAAGGATCTCCTCGATCTCCGAGATCGGGGACGTGGCGGCACAGGCCTCCAGCGCCGCGACCTCGGCCTCCCCTGTGCCCTCGGGCACGTAATCGGTCGAATAGGCGTCACCGTAACGAATGAGGTGGAGGATACGGCGGACAAGGACGGTGGTCTTGCCCGAGCCCGCCCCCGCCAGAACGAGAACCGCCCCGCGCTCCGCGCACACGGCACGGCATTGCTCGGGGTTCAGCTTTTCTCCATAATAGCGCATAAAAAGGCGGCGCTTGGCGGCGAGATAGCGTTGCTTTAAGTCCTGCATAACGGTGACTCCTTGTTTCGTGCTCTCTCTATTATAACAGTTTTTCACTTGCAACGCAAGTAAAAAAGGAAAAAGAGGTGCCCTGGCACCTCTTTTGCTTACGGTAACGTCAGCCCAGCACGAGAAAGAGTCCGAAAAGCGCCGCAAGGAGCGCGGGGAGGGCTGTCGTGAGGCCGAGCTTCAAAAAATCGCGGTAGCCGAACGAGAGGCCGTGGCCTTTGAGGATCTCGCTCCACATAATGCCCGCAAGGGCGCCGATCGGGGTGAAGAAGGCACCGACGTTCGAGCCGATGACGGTGGCATACACAGCGCCAAGGGGAGCGTTGCCCGCGGCGAGGATCTCGGAAAACAAGACGCTCATCGGGATATTGTTGACAAGGTTGGAGGCGAGGAAGGAGACAAGGCCGTAGGAAAGAACGGGCGGCAGGGGCGAGAGCCACTCCGCCAGGTGCGCGGTGATGCCCGCCTCCGAAAGGACGACGATCATCACGAACATCGAAAGGACAAAGGGGACGAGCTGCCACGGCGCACGGGCAAGGCAGGCACCGAGCTCACGCGGAGCGCGGCGGCGGAGCGCCGAGAGGACGAGGGCCAGGACGAAGAGTGAGACGACGGCACCGAGAGCCACCGCCCACATCGGAAGCCCCACGTACGCGCCGACGGCGAGAAGCACGGTGGCAACGAGGAGGTGCCAAAGGCCAAGCGCAAGGAGAGGGCGATCGGGGCGGGGCACGGCCTCGGGCTCGGTCGCCATACGGACGGCGAGCTTTTTGTGGTAGAGGCGGTAGAGGACGAGAAAGGCCACGGCACCCGAAAGGGCGGTGGGCAGGAGCATGACGCGCAGGTAGGAAACAAAGTCGATGCCCGCGGCGGTGGCGAGGTAGATGTTGGTGGGGTTGCCGATGATGAGCATCATGCTCCAGGTGTTGGCGGCCACAAATTCAGCGGCGAGATAGGGCATCGGATCGATGCCGGCGTTCCTTGCAAAGTAGCAGATGAAGGGCGTGAAGGAGAGGACGACGATGTCGTTTGAGGTAAAGACGGTCAGCACCGACACCGTGACGTACAGGAGAAGAAAGAGGCGGCGTTGGCCTCCGTGGGCGCGGCGAAGCACCCCCGCGGCAAGATAGCGGAAGAAGCCGACCTCATCGAGAAAGACCGAGAGGACGGTCATCGAGAGAAAGAGCACAAGGATCTTCAGGGGATTGACGGCGCTGTCCGAGACGAGCGCGCCCCCGACCTTGGCAGGGTCGCAAAGGCCGAGAGACAGCATGGCGGCGGCACCGAGGAGCGTGACGGCCACGTAGCTGTCGATCGAGAGGCGGCCAAGGCGGAGCTTCGGGTAAAGGAGCACCGCGAGGATCATCGCGAGTGAGGTGACGGCGAAGATGAGAACGGCGGCGATCATACGGCACCCCCCTTTCGTTTTTTACCCACATAGCATAGCACAGCGGGCGGATTTTGTCAATTGCGAGTTTTTATTTTCGGTAATTTTGAATGCAATACGCGAAAAATCGGATAACGGGCGGGGGTGGAACTTGACTTTGGGGGGCGGGGCGTGCTATACTGAGGGCAGAAAACGAAAGGGAGAGCTCCGATGAAGTTTTTACTGTTTGCCGATTTTCACTTTGCGCCCGGCATCTTCCGCGGCGGCGATATGGACGCTTTGCGTCTTTTCCAAAGGCGTGCCGAGGAGGAGGGGTGCGACTTTATGATCCACCTCGGGGACTACACCAACAACTGCCGCCCCGAGCATCTCGAAATGATCAACGCGTACCAGGATTTCCATATTCCCTCCTACCACGTCATCGGCAACCACGAGGCCGACAACGCCCCCTTTGAGAAGGTCTTGGAGCTTTACCGTCTCAAGAGCGGCTATTACTATTTTGATATCGATGGCTACCGCATCATCGTCACCGACCCGAACTACTGCTTTGACGGCAAGGAGTACTACCACTTCTCGATGGGCAACTACCACACCCGCGGCGGTGAGCGCGATTGGCTGCCGCCCGAGCAGATCGCCTGGCTCCGCGAGACGATCGCGACGGCCCCCGGCCCCTGCCTCATTATGAGCCACTCGAGCTACGAGCGGCCCGACGGCGTCCGCAACCGTGACGACGTGCGCGCCGTCATTGACGAGGCCAACCGCCGCCGTCCGCACAGCGTGCTTGCCTGCTTCAACGGCCACCACCACCACGACAACGCGCGCATTATGGCGAACGTCCTCTATTTCGACGTCAACAGCGTATGCTTTGACTGGCTGGAGAAGCGCCACGACTGCTATCCCGAGGAGCTTTGCCAGAAGATCACCTCCCTCTCGCACACCGTCTGCTACGAGGATCCGCTCTACTGCATCGTCACGATCGAGGGCACGCATATCAAGATCGAGGGCGCCAAGTCGAAGATGTTCCTGGGCATTAACCGCGCCGAGGCGGGCTGCCAGATCTACGATGCGGCGGGCCGCGCCGTGGTGCCGTACATCAGTGACCTTGATATTACTCTCTAATTGGGCGGTGCCTTTGGGCATAACCGCAAGCAAAAAGGGCTGTGTTGCTTCGGCAACGCGGCTCTTTTTTTGCGTCTTCGCTTTTCCCTTTTGTTCTAAGGTGGAAAACCTACGGTTTTCTTCCGTCTTTTTTTATTTGCTTGCTATTGCCGTTCACGCCCTCTCGACGTACGCTTGTACGCCTTCGGTGCGCGATCGTCAATTTCTGCTCCAAACTCCCTCGCCCAAGGTGGCTTCTGCGGCTCGGGGGCGGTGCCTTTGGGCATAACCGCAAGAAAAAAAGGGCTGTGTTGCTTTGGCAACGCGGCTCTTTTTTACGTCTTCGCTTTTCCCTTTTGTTCTGTGGTGGCTTCTTTACAAATTAGGTGTTGCAAAAGAGCGCCCGATGACATATAATAGAATATGTCAGATTTTCGGGAGCTTCAAGACTGTTTCAAGGGTACGGGACGTATCGCGGGGCTTTTGCCCCGTGAGCTTCTTTCCAAGATGCGACGCGAGGGAGCCGAGCTTTTGGGGCTCGGCGTTGCCAACCGCCCGCTCCTTTCTCTTCTGCCGCGCCTCGGTGTGACCAACGTTGTGGTGCGTGACCGCCGCCCGCCCGACGGGGAGGCCCTCTCCCTCATCGAAGCGGCGGGGGCGCGCATAGTCACGGGCGACGGCTACCTTGAGGGTCTTGGCACGGGGGTGCTGTTCCGCACGCCCTCGCTCCGTCCCGATGCCAAGCCGTTGCTTGCGGCCGCCGACCGCGGGGCGACGGTGACAAGCGAGGTGGCCCTGTTTCTCGCGCTTTGCCCCGCGCGCCTCTTCTGCGTGACGGGGAGCGACGGTAAGACCACCACCGCTATGATGACGGCGGCCATGCTCCGCGCGGCGGGGCGGCGCGTCTTCCTCGGCGGTAACATCGGCACGCCTCTCCTTGAGGCGCTCCCCGACATGACGGCGGACGATGCCGCCGTTCTTGAGCTTTCGAGCTTTCAGCTCTCCGATCTTCCCCCGCCGCGCGGCAACGCGGCGATCACCAACGTCACCGAGAACCATCTCGACTGGCACACCGATATGCAGGAATACGCCGCCGCCAAGGCGCGGATCCTGGGAGACGGGCGTGCCGTCCTCCCCGCCGACTGCCCGTGGCTCACCCCGCACCTGGCGCGGGAGGGCGCTCTCCCCTTTTCGCTGACGCCGCGTGCGGCGGGCGAGGGGGCGCGCCTCTTTTGTGAGGGAGGCAGGGCTATGCTGTGGGACGGGGGCGCCCACGCGCTGTTCCCCACCGCGGCGGTAACGCTCAGGGGGGAGCATCACATAAAAAACGCCCTGGCGGCGGCGGGCCTTGTGCTTGGCGAGGTCACGCCCGACGAAATGGAAACGGCCCTCCTCGGCTTTCGCGGAGCGCCGCACCGCTGCGAGTACGTCGGCACCTATCGGGGAGTCGCGTGCTACGATTCCTCGATCGACACCACGCCCTCGCGGACGGCGGCCACCCTCTCGGCCTTTCGGGGGGAGGTGGTCGTGCTGCTCGGCGGGCGCGACAAAAACCTTGACCTTGCGCCCCTCGGCGAGGCGGTGACTAGCGGCGCTGTGGGCGCCGTGGTAACGGGGGAGTGCCGCGAGGCGATCGCCCACGCGATCCGAGAAAGGGACCCTGCCTTTCCCCTCGCGGTGGTCGCGGACTTTTCCTCGGCGGTGGCGGTCGCGCACCGCATGGCCGCGGGACGGGGAACGCTGCTTCTCTCCCCCGCCTGCACGAGCTTTGATGCGTTTCGCGATTACCGCGAGCGCGGTCACACCTTCCGTGAGGCGTTAGAGAATTTGTAAAACGGCCGCTCGTCGGCAGACAGTAGAAAAAGGGCGGCGCCCCGCGCTGTCCAAGGAAAGTGAGGAACCTATGAAAAAACACGTAGCGCTTCTTGTGCTTCTCTCAATGACGCTGGCACTACTTGCCTCCTGCGGTGCGGGGGGCGAGAGTGGCACCCTGCCGACGGGCACGAAGATCGGCGAGGTGGGCGACGGCTATACGCTCTACGTGCCCGAGGACTGGACGGTGGAGCGCTCGACGGGCGTAACGATGGCCTACGTCTCGGCGGTCGATACCACAAACGTGACGCTGGTGCGCGTCCCCTCGGACAAAGCGCCCTCCGCTTACCTTGAGAGCTACGCCGCCACGCTGTCCGAGACGCTTACCGAGTACGCGCTTCTTGAGGCCGACGTGACCGAGTTCGGTGGCAAGAGCGCCGCCTACCGCATCTTCACGGGGAAGGTCGCGGGGGTGGAATACCGCTATCTGCAGACCGCCGCGAGCGTTGACGGTGTCATCTACCTTCTGACCTACACGGCAAGGACCGAGATCCCCTCGGGCGACGTGAGCTATTACGATCGCTATATCGAGCAGGTCCTCGATATGATCGAGGTCTTTCTCTTTGAGGGCGAGGCCGCCGACACCACCACCGAGCGTCCGACCCCCGAGGGGAACGGGGAGGGGCTCTACCTCGCCTCGGACCCCGCCGTCTCACGCTATTCGCTGTGGGTCCCCGCCGACTGGACGGTCGACCTTGCGAACGGCACGACCTCGGTCTTTTGCGAGGGCGCGGTGGTGACCGTCACCTATGAGATCCCCGAGGAGGCCACGCTCCTTGACTATTGGGCCACGAAGAGCGGCGTTTACCAAACGCTCTACCCCTCCTATACCCTCATTGAGAGCGAGTGCTCCGCCCCCGCCGAAAAGCGCGAGGACGTGGAGGTGTGGCTCGACGAGCATCAGGCGGTGCGCTACGTCTTCACCTACGAGGCGGGGGGCGTCACCTACAAGGTACAAAAGCTCCTCGCGGTGGACGGGCTCTACGTCTATACCCTCTCCTACACGGCGCGCCTGACGCCTCTTGCCGATGGCAGCGTCCCCTACCTTGACCGTACCGACGACCTCCGTGCGATGATCGACGCCTTTACCTTTGACTGACATGGAAAAGCGCGAGATCTATCTTGACAACAGCGCCACCACGCGCCCCTCGGAGGCCGTGCTGGCACGCTATCTTGAGGTGAGCCGCGAGCACTTCGGCAATCCCTCCTCGCTTCACGCGCGAGGCAAGGACGCCGAGGACGTTCTGCGCGAGGCAAAGAAGACGGTCCTCGACGCGATCGGCGCGCGCGGCGGCTCGGTGGTCTTTACCGCCTCGGGCACCGAGGCCAACAATTTGGCCATTTTCGGCCGTGCCCGCGCCAAGGCGCGCTACCGCCGCGCACGCATCGTCACCACGGCGGGCGAGCACGCCTCGGTCTCGCTTCCCTTCCGCGCCCTTGGCGAGGAGGGGCTGACGGTGGTCTCCGTACCGACACGGGGCGGCGCGCTGGATATGGACGCCCTCAGGGAGGCCCTCACCGAGGACACCGTCCTCGTTTCGGTGATGCTCGTCAATAACGAGACGGGTGCGCTCTACGACCTGGCCCCCGTCCGTGAGGCGATCCGTGAGCGCTGTCCCGATTGCGTGCTTCACGCCGATGCCACGCAGGCCTTCGGCAAGGTGAAGGTGGACGTGCGCGCCCTCGGCGTCCGTATGCTGACGCTCTCCTCCCACAAGATCGAGGGGCCGAAGGGCGTGGGCGCCCTTTGGATCGACGAGTCTCTCAAGAAGGAAAAGGGGGTCGCCCCCCTCATTCTCGGCGGCGGTCAGGGCGAGGGCCTGCGCTCGGGCACCGAGAACGTGCCCGCCATTGCCGCGTTTGCCACGGCGATAGCCGAATGTAAACAAAACTTTGCGGAAAACGTCGAAACGCTGTGGGAGCTACGCGCGCATCTTCTGGCAGGGCTGGCATCGCCCACCCTCGCGGAGGTGAAGCCGATCCTGCCTGCCGTGACGGCGCCGCACATTCTCTCCCTGGTGCTGCCCGATATCAAGAGCGAGGTCATGCTCCATTACCTTGCGGGCGAGGGCATCTCGGTCTCCAGCGGCTCGGCCTGCTCGTCTCACGGGCACGTGGGGGAGACGGCCCTCTCGGCCTTTGGGCTTTCCGACCGCGAGGCCGACTGCGCGATCCGCGTGAGTCTTTCCCACCGCACGAAAAAGGACGAGCTTGACGTCTTTCTTTCGGTGCTTGCCGAGGGCGTTTCCCGCCTGGCCCGAAGAAAATAAAAAAGCCGATCCGCATGACTGCGGATCGGCCCCCCGACGGTGTGACGGCTTCCATCAACCGACCGTCAATAGAATTCCTGCGCCTCGACTCGGTCCGAAAGCGATAGGACGAGGAGACGCATCTCTGCCCGTGTGCGTGCCGCGCACGCTCTGGCGACCACAAGGTCGCGCTCCTTGGGCGACAGCGAGGAAAACCGTTGCATAGCTCGCTTATCGCGCACGATCTCAATAAGAAATCCCTCGGGCAGCTTCTTTTCCAAGAACCGAAATTCCTCCGTTTTCAGGGTGGGCGCACAAGGCGGCGCCCCCCACGGGAGGTTTCGTCTTGCGTGTCCTGTGTCTATTATGTGCCGTTTTTTCGGCGCTATACAAAAATGAAAAGGAAGTTTTTATGAAAAATCTTTGCTTCTCCCCCGCCGACATTCTTCTGCCCGATTTCTCCCGTACCGACGGCGAGAGGTGGGCCGTTATCGCCTGCGACCAGTTCA
>JAFVYX010000143.1 GCA_017500625.1 Clostridia bacterium
AGGTTCGTTTTCAGGTGGGGCTTGTGTTCCAGTACCCCGAATACCAGCTGTTTGACGAAACCGTCTACCGTGACATCGCCTTCGGACCCAAAAATATGGGGCTGGATGAAGCCGAGGTCGACCGCCGTGTACGGGAAGCCGCACGCTTTGTCGGTCTGAACGAATCCGTTCTGGATAAATCCCCCTTTGAGCTGTCCGGCGGTCAGAAGCGACGCGTTGCCATCGCGGGCGTGATCGCCATGGAGCCCGGTGTCCTCATTCTGGACGAACCCACCGCCGGACTCGATCCTGCCGGTGCCGCCCAGATCCTTGAAAATATCCGCACCCTCGGCTACTCTCCCGAGAAGATCGTCGCCATTTTCCACACCCACGCGCACATCGACCACTTTGGCTGCACGCGTGAGCTTGTGGCGCTCTCGGGTGCCACCACCTACATGAGCCGCGTGGACGACGAGATCTTCAACGGCCCCTGTGACCTCACCTGGGCCAAGGAGCTGCGCCTTACGCCCATTCCCCCCTTCCGCGCCGACGTGCGGATCGAGGACGGGGACGAATTTACCTTTGGCAGCACGCGCGTGCGCTGTCGGCTCACCCCTGGCCACACGGCGGGCACGCTCTCCTTCTTTATTACGCTTCCCGACGGCACGGTCGCCGCGATGCTGGGCGGCGCGGGCTTCAACACGATGTCCACCCCCTTCCTCTCGGCCTACGGTCTGCCGTACACCTGCCGTGAGGACTTCCGCCGCTCGCTGGCAAGGATCCGTGACGAGAGGGTCGGGCTTGTGCTTGGCAACCACCCTGGGCAGAGCAACACCCTCGGCAAGATGTGGAAGGCCGAGGAGGGGAAGGACGTGCGCGACAAGGGCGAGTGGGAAAGATTTTTGACCTCGCTTCGCCGCTCACTGGCCGACATTGAGGCGAAGGACCCTATCCCGAGGGGAGGGACGGTATGATCAAGGTATCCGACATCGAATACAAGGCGGATCTTCTTCTTGACCTTTACCTGCCCGAGGGGCACGAGTTTGACCTTTTCATCTACCTTCACGGCGGCGGCCTTGAAAACGGCAACCGCGGCGGTGTCGATGTCTTTGCCAAAACGCTGGCCAAGCGCGGTATTGCCACCGCCAGCGTGGATTACCGTCTTTATCCGACCGCCAAGTACCCCGAGTTTCTTGAGGATTCGGCCGATGCCGTGCGCTGGCTTTTCGACCACATCGCGGAGTACGGTCGGTGCCGCCGCTTCTACCTTGGCGGCAGCAGCGCGGGCGGCTACCTCTCGATGATGCTCTGCTTTGACGGCCGCTATCTTGCGCGCGTTGGCCTTGCCCCCACCGACATCGCCGCTTACATCCACGATGCGGGCCAGCCCACCACGCACTTCAACGTTCTCCGTGAGCGCGGCCTCGATACCCGCCGTGTGGTGGTGGATGAGGCGGCTCCACTCTTTCACGTCGGTGCGGCGGAGCGCTACTCCCCGATGCTCTTTTTGGTGTCCGACAACGATATGGCGGGGCGCTACGAGCAAA
Organism: Clostridia bacterium; assembly: GCA_017500625.1. Next base: position 1,527 of record JAFVYX010000143.1, read on the forward strand.
CGCTCCTTACCGTGCGCACGCTCCGCGGCTTTGGCCATACCGAGGGCATTGCCCTTTCGGTCGAGCACGGCACGCATTGCCACTACACCTACGCGGTCGACGAGGACGGCGAGGGTGTCCTTGCAAAAAGAATAATAACCTTTCTTGAGGGGGTGGAGAAAACGCATGAGGTATGACGGCATCAAGGCAGTGGCCTTTGACCTTGACGGCACGCTTTCCCAGCACAAGCAGCCCCTGCCGCCCGAGAATCTGGCGGCGCTCTTGGCCCTTGCCGAGCGGTATCGGCTTGTGATGGTGGGGGCGGGCAACGTGCGCCGCATCTTCCGCCAGATGGGGAGCTTTCCCATTGACGTTATCGGCAATTACGGAATGCAGTACGCGCGCTATAACGAGAAAACGCGCGATCTTGACACCGTGCGGGACGAGAGCGTTCCCTGCGACCGCGAGAGGGTGGAGGCCATTGTGACCGATCTCCGAGCGCGGTACGGCTTTACCGAGTTTCGCGGCGATACCGTGGAATTCCACGACTCGGGCTGCATCACCTTTCCGATTCTTGGCACCGCGGCCCTGCTTGAGGACAAGCTGGCCTTTGACCCCGACCGTAAAAAGCGCCGCGCGATCTATTCCGAGGTCGTGGCCGCCTTCCCCGACTACCACGTCTTTGTCGGCGGCTCCTCGTCCTTTGATATGGCGCCCCGCCCCTACAACAAGTATTACGCCCTCGACCTTTATGCCCGTGAGCACGGCTTCTCACACAGCGAGGTCGCCTTTGTGGGTGACGATTACGGCCTCGGCGGCAACGACGAGTCGGTCTATCTCTCGGATTTCCCCTTCCTTTGCGTCGATAACTACCTCGATTTTCCGCGCATCGTAGCGCCTCTTCTCGGCTAAATAGCAAAGTAAAATTTACAAAAAAGAGGAAATGCCAATGCCAAAACGCCTGCTGGCCGAAAGGGCCTATCTTCCGATCCTGACAATGGCCGAC
>JAFVYX010000144.1 GCA_017500625.1 Clostridia bacterium
GACCTCATCCTTACCAAGGATGTGCTCTACCAACTGAGCCATAGCAGCGGACCTTCGTTATTATAACAAACTATTTCCGCTTTGTCAAGAGATAGAAAAAATTTTTTCTGAAAAAGACGGCAAGGGCGGCAAAGGAACGTAAAAAGGGGAGCGCCGCTCCCCCTTTTTTATTTCAGGTCGATAAAGCCGAGGCGCCTCCGCACCTTGCTCATCGTGCGGGCGGCCGCGCGGGCGGCCGTTTCGGCACCCGCCTTCATCACGCTCTCAAGGTAGCCCTTGTCGGCCATCAGGCGGGAAAACTCGGCCTGCACGGGAGCCAGCGCATCGGCGCACGCCTCACCGACGGCGGTCTTGAAGTCGCCGTAGCCGCGGCCCTCGAATTCCCTCTCGATGTCGGCGTATTCCTTGCCCGTGAAGCAGCGGTAGATCGACATCAGGTTGGCGATGCCGGGGCGGTCCTCATCGTAGCGGACCTCACTGCCCGAATCGGTCACCGCGCGGCGGAATTTCCTGAGGATCTCGTCCTTCGGGTCGAGGATATAAACAACGGCGTTTTTGTTGGGGTCAGATTTGGACATCTTGGCGGTCGGCTCGGCGAGCGACATGATCTTCATGCCGTCCCTCGAGATATAGCCGTCCGGCACCGTGAAGGTATCGCCCATCAGGTGATTGAAGCGAATGGCGATGTTGCGCGCCAGCTCCAGATGCTGCTTTTGGTCGATGCCCACGGGCACAAGGTCGGTCTGATACAGAAGAATGTCCGAGGCCATCAGGACGGGGTAGGTGAAAAGGCCCGCATTGATGTTGTCGGCATGCTTTTGGCTCTTGTCCTTGAACTGCGTCATGCGCGAAAGCTCACCGAACATGGTGCTGCAGCCGAGCATCCAGGACAGCTCACAGTGGGCGGGAACGTGCGACTGCACAAAAAGCGTATTCTTCTCGGGATCGAGGCCGCAGGCGATATAGAGCGCCAGCGTTTCGTAGGTGCGGCAGCGCAGCTCCGCGGGGACCTGGCGGACCGTGACGGCATGCAGGTCGACCACGCAGTAAAAGCAACGGTACTCCTCGGAAAACGCCGAAAAATTGCGAATGGCGCCGAGGTAATTTCCAATGGTCAGATTTCCCGAGGGCTGAACGCCCGAAAAGATGACCTTGTTTTCTCCAAGCATAGCTCTTCCTCTTTTTCGCTTTGTTACTCCATTATTATATCGGGCGTGGGCGGTTTTGTCAAGGGCGGCGGATTTTTCTTTCCAAAAAATATTTAATGAAACATATTTACTTTTGTCGCCATCTGTGTTATAATGACCTTTGGTCCTGACCCCGTAGGGGTCGAGGCGCAAGCTTCAAACGGAAAAAAGCAAAAAAAATATATAGCAAAACGGAGGAAAAGTCACATGGAAAGAAAAAAGCTTTCTATGGATGGTAACACCGCGGCGGCGCACGTATCGTATGCGTTCACCGAGGTAGCCGCCATCTACCCCATCACCCCTTCCAGCCCGATGGCCGAGGTCACCGACAGCTGGAGCGCATCGAACAAGAACATTTTTGGCAAGCCCGCCATTAACCTGTTCGGCGATCGCGTGAAGGTTACCGAGATGCAGTCCGAGGCGGGTGCCGCTGGTGCTGTCCACGGCTCTCTGGCCGCCGGCGCTCTCACCACCACCTACACGGCCTCTCAGGGCCTTCTCCTCATGATCCCGAACATGTACAAGATCGCGGGTGAGCTGCTTCCCAGCGTTATCCATGTTTCGGCGCGCTGCGTTGCCAGCCATGCCCTGAACATCTTCGGTGACCATTCCGACGTTTACGCCTGCCGCCAGACCGGTTACGCCATGCTGGCCGAGACCAACGCGCAGGAGATCATGGACCTCGGTGCTGTCGCGCACCTGGCCACCATCAAGGGCCGCGTTCCCGTCCTGAACTTCTTTGACGGCTTCCGCACCTCGCACGAGATCCAGAAGATCGAGGCCTGGGATTATGCCGACCTTGCCGATATGGTGGACAAGGACGCCATCGCCGCGTTCCGCGCCCGCGCCCTCAACCCCGAGTTCCCCGTGCTCCGCGGCTCCGCCGAGAACGGCGACATCTTCTTCCAGCACAGAGAGGCCTGCAACCGTTACTACGATGCGTTCCCCGCGATCGTTGAGGAGTACATGGGCAAGGTCAACGAGAAGCTGGGCACCGACTATCAGCTCTTCAACTACTACGGCGCTCCCGATGCCGACCGCGTGATCATCGCCATGGGCTCGGTCTGCGATACCATTGAGGAAGTCATCGATTACATGAACGCGAACGGCGATAAGGTCGGTCTTGTCAAGGTCCGCCTGTACCGTCCCTTCGTCTCCGCGAAGCTGGCCGCCGCGATCCCCGCGACCGCCAAGAAGATCGCCGTCCTCGACCGCACGAAGGAGCCCGGCTCCCTCGGCGAGCCTCTGTACCTCGACGTGGTTGCCGCCCTCGCCCGTGAGGGTAGAAGCGGTCTTACCGTGGTTGGCGGCCGTTACGGCCTCGGCTCGAAGGACACGACGCCTGCCTCGGTCTTTGCCGTCTACGAGAACCTCTCGGCCGACGCTCCGAAGAACGGCTTTACCATCGGCATCGTGGACGACGTGACCGGCACCTCGCTTGAGGAGAAGCCCGCCCCCGCGACCGCGCCTGCCGGCACGATCAGCTGCAAGTTCTGGGGCCTTGGCGGCGACGGTACCGTTGGTGCCAACAAGAACTCGATCAAGATCATCGGTGACTACACCGACAAGTTCATTCAGGCGTACTTCCAGTACGACTCGAAGAAGACCGGCGGTATCACGATCTCGCACCTGCGCTTCGGCGATACGCCCATCAAGTCCACCTACTACATCAACAAGGCCGACTTCGTTGCCTGCCACAACCAGGCCTACCTCCAGAAGTACGACATGGTCACGGACGTTGTGCCCGGCGGTACCTTCCTGCTGGACTGCGCCTGGACCGATGAGGAGCTGGACGCGCACCTGCCTGCCGACGTCAAGTCCTACATTGCGAACAACAACATTAAGTTTTACACGATCAATGCGACCAAGCTCGCGATCGACCTCGGCAACGCGAAGGTCAAGAACACCATTCTCCAGTCCGCCTTCTTTGCTCTTGCCAAGATCCTTCCGATCGACGAGGCGATCGAGCACATGAAGTACATGGCCACGAAGTCCTACCTCAAGAAGGGCCAGGATATCGTGGACCTCAACCACAAGGCCATCGACAGCGGTAAGGACGCCCTCCACGCCGTGACGGTTCCCGAGGCCTGGAAGTCCGCCGGCAAGACGGCCCCCGCCGCCGCCGTGACGGGTGAGCGCGCCGACCTTGTGGAGTTTGTCAACAACGTGGTGATGCCCGTTGTCTCCATGAAGGGTGACAGTCTCCCCGTTTCCGCCTTTGAGAAGTACGTCGACGGTACCTTCCCGCAGGGCGCTGCCGCTTACGAGAAGCGCGGCGTTGCCGTCAGCGTTCCCACCTGGATCCCCGAGAACTGCATTCAGTGTAACAGCTGTGCCTTCGTTTGCCCGCACGCCACCATCCGCCCCTACGCCCTCTCGGACGAGGAGATCGCCGCGGCGCCTGCCGGCATGAAGCTCATCGGTAAGGTCGTCGGTGACAAGTCGGGCAACGGCTACAAGTTCACCATGACCGTCAGCCCCCTAGACTGCATGGGCTGCACCCTCTGCGTGAAGGCCTGCCCCGTCAACCAGAAGGCCGCCAAGGACGGCACCGACAAGCTGGCCATCAAGATGGTGCCCCAGGCCCAGGAGTCGGGCGAGCAGAAGTACTTTGACTACTGCGTGGCCAACGTTTCCGACAAGAAGCTCTTTGACACCAAGACCATTAAGGGCAGCCAGTTCAAGCAGCCCCTCCTCGAGTTCTCCGGCTCCTGCGCCGGCTGTGCCGAGACCTCGTACGCTCGCCTCATCACCCAGCTGTTCGGCGAGAGAATGTACATCTCGAACGCCACGGGCTGCTCGTCCATCTGGGGCGGCTCCGCACCCTCCACTCCCTACACCATCAACCGTGAGAGCGGCCGCGGTCCCGCTTGGGCCAACTCGCTCTTCGAGGACAACGCCGAGCACGGCCTTGGCATCTACACCGGTCAGAAGGCCCTCCGTGAGCGCGTGATCGCTTACGTTGAGGAGCTTCTGAAGACCACGAAGAACGAGGACGTCAAGGCCGCCGCCGAGGCGTACCTTGCCACGAAGGATCAGGGTGCCGAGAATGAGGCGGCCACGAAGGCCCTCGTTGCGGCTCTTGAGGCCTGCGACTGCGGCTGTGAGCTGCGCGCCAAGATCCTTGCCAACAAGCAGTACCTCGCCAAGAAGAGCGTTTGGATCTTCGGTGGTGACGGTTGGGCCTACGACATCGGCTTCGGCGGTCTTGACCACGTCATTGCCTCGGGTGAGGACGTCAACATCATGGTCTTTGATACCGAGGTGTACTCGAACACCGGCGGCCAGGCCTCCAAGGCCTCGCAGATCGGCCAGGTCGCTCAGTTTGCCGCCGCCGGTAAGGCCATCGGCAAGAAGGACCTC
>JAFVYX010000018.1 GCA_017500625.1 Clostridia bacterium
CGCTTTTGCGGCTTGTGATCACCGAGTACGGCCTTGCCCCTGCCGCCATTGCCTGCCGCGATACCGCCGTCCGCCTGCTCGGCGATCTCGGTGACGTCTCCTTTGCCGACTTTTTGAACCTCTCGGACGTCATCAAGCTCGCCGACTACCTGAACACGAAAAAGGACGCCCGTGCCGACGTCTATCATCTGGCCCTGTCCTCGGCCGACCGCCGCCTGATCACGCAGGTGCTGGATCGGATCATCGCCGCCGACCGCTGCGACGTCAAAACCTGTTACGAGCGCAAAAAGGCCTTCTGCGGCCTTTTGCACCACATCCACTACAAGCCGAAGTGTGAGCGCGGCGAGGCTTTCTGTGCGGCGATGCGCGGCCGCAAGAACCACTCTGTCACCTCTGCCTTTGAGCGCGCCATGAGCGCAGGGCAGGTCACCGAGGCCGCCCGCATCCTGACCGAGGGCAAGGGCGGCGGTGCGTTGCTCCGCAATCTCAATTACGTCCTCAGCCGTTGCACGAGCGAGGAGGAGATCTCTGCGGTGCTCACCACCCTGCCCAAAGCAGACCCCATGATCTACATTCAGCTCCTTTTGCAGTATGAAACGGCAAGCAACGAGGGGCGGCGGAGCTTCACCTTCACGCGGCACAACCGCCTCGTCACCCACAGAGAAACCGAAGAGGAGGCCACCGCCCGCAGATCCCGCATCCCCCACGCGCTGGCCAAAACCGTCGCGCGCCTGCTCCGCCTGCAGCTTGAGCTGCTCCTTGGTGGGCGGCTCGGTCGGGTGTATATCGACCCCGCCTGTGACCGCTTTGCCGTGCCCGTCTCCGAGGCGAGCACGAACGGGGGCTACGGCGTCCTCGCCAAGGGGAGCCGCCTGCCGATCCCCGAGGGGAAAAAGCTGCGCGCCTTCACCTATTGGGAGCGGGTCAACGATATCGACCTTTCTGCCTTTATCCTGAACGAGGACGGGAGTGAGGAGGAATTCTCCTGGCGTACTATCGGTCGCCGCAGCAGGAAGAACGCCACCGCCGTCACCTTTTCGGGGGATGAGACCTCGGGCTATCACGGTGGGTCGGAGTATTTTGATATCGACCTTGACGCCGTCCGCGCTCTGTATCCCAAGGGGCGGTATATCATCTTCTGCAATAACGTCTACTCAAATACCCCCTTTGCAAGCTGTGTCTGCCGTGCGGGCTATATGCTGCGCGACAACGCCGATAGCGGCGAGATCTTTGAGCCGAAAACGGTCAGATCTGCCTTCACGATCAACTGCCGCAGTACCGAGGCCTACCTCTTTGGCATTGACCTTCTCTCCCGTGAAATGGTGTGGATCAACGCCGCCGTAGACGGCGACCGCACCGTGGCGGGCGTCACCACGCACGAGCCGCTTGAGCGCTACTTCCGCGCGACCGAGATCCTCTCGCTCGGGGCGCTGTACCGCCTGCTGGCCACCGAGGTCGTGGCGACCCCCGAGGAGGCCGACGTCCTCGTCCTGCCCGAGCCCCCCGAGGGCACCCCGCCCGCCGAGCTCGTCCTCCCCCACGACTTCCCCCGCATCCTCTCACACCTCGCCCCGAGGAAATAAGCAAAAAGAGCCGTTAAAACGGCTCTTTTTCTACATAAGGTCGGATATATTTATGATTTTCTTTCTCCTTCGTCTTGCCGTACCCTCCCTCTTTTTCGTGGAATTCCACGAACTTATGTTAACATTATACAACCCGGCGGAAGGGTTGTCAATATCGTGGAATTCCACGAGAGATTTTTTCTTGCTTTGCCTATAATAATTGTGGAATTCCACAATTATACAGGTAGGTACAGCTATGACCTTAAACGAGGCGATCGTAAAGCGGATCTATGAGATATGCAAAGAGCGCGGGAGCAATATATGCGATCTTTCGCTCGGCGGCGGTATGTCCCCCTCGGCGATCTATGACATCATCAAGGGGAGAACAAAATGCTCAAAGGTGATCACCATTAAGCGCTTTTGTGAGGGCGCGGGGATCAGCCTTTCCGAATTTTTTGACAGAGAATACTTCAACGCCCCCGAGGAGGATTGACCCTACGGGCAAGAAATGGGCTGTCGCATTAAGGCAGAACCGCAAACAAAAAAGGAGATATACCGTTTTCACAGTGTATCTCCTTTTTTCATCTTCTTAATTCGATTGGATTCTTGGTTGAAAAACCAAGGTTTTTCTGCCAATGTATTGTATTTTGTTTGCTTCTTCCGTTTTCGCCCTCTCGACGTACGTCAGTACGCCTTCGGGGCGAAGAACGAAAAATTCTGCTCTGAATGCGTGCGCCCCCAAGGTCCTGTCACATTAAGAATTGACTGTTTCAA
>JAFVYX010000145.1 GCA_017500625.1 Clostridia bacterium
CGGCAAAGGTATTGGCAGCAAGAAATTCATGGTTTCCGTCACCGCCGAGAATGGGGGACGGAATACAGCCAAGAGAGGAAAAGCCCACGCTCTCGGCAAAGGAAACAACACGGCGGACGGCCTCTTTTCGTAAGGCATCGTCACGGACGATGCCGCCCTTCCCCACCCCGGCACGGCCAACCTCAAACTGGGGCTTGATAAGACCAACGTAGGGGGCCCCCTCGGGCAAAAGGGAGGCAAGCGCGGGAAGGATCAGAGTTTGCGAGATGAAGGACACGTCCATCACGGCAAAGCGAGGCCGCTCGGGAAAATCCCGAGGATCCAGAAATCGAGCGTTGTAATGCTCAAACGAGAGAACACGCTCGTCCGTGCGGAGACATTCCGCCAGCTGTCCGCAGCCCGAGTCTACAGCCAGGACGCGTGCGGCGCCGTAGCGCAAAAGGCAATCGGTAAAGCCGCCACTCGATGCGCCGACGTCAATGGCACAAAGCCCACGGGGTGAGAGAGAAAAGGCATCGAGAGCTGCCTTCAGCTTTTCGCCGCCGCGGCTGACGAAGGGGATCGACTCGCGAAGGACGGCAACGGCATCTGTCGGGGTATCGTCCGCAAGAAGAAAGGCCGGCTTGTCGCGCACGTTCCCCAGGACCGACACGCTGCCGCCCTCAATGAGGCGGCGTGCCTCAGTGCGACTGCGCGCAAGGCCTCGTTCGGTCAAAAAAACGTCAAGGCGCACGGCTCAGCCCTTGGTGGGAGGCACAAAATCGCTCTCAGTGAGCTTGCCGTCCTCGCCCGTGAGCAGGATCCGTACCTTTTGCTCGGCGGCGTCCAACTTGGCATTGCAGAATCGGACAAGACCGATGCCCTCCTCAAAGACCTTCAGGGAATCGTCAAGAGGGAGAGTGCCCTCCTCCATGGCCTTAACGATCGCCTCCAGACGGGCAACCGCGGCCTCAAACGTCATAGCTTCACTCATGACTTGCATCTCCTTTGTTGAATTGACGGGCTTCCAGCACCCGTGCCGTGGCCTCACCGTCATCGAGACGGAGAGTCAGGATCTCGTCTCGGCCAAGCTGTGTGACCGAGCGCTTGGGGGCGCCGTCGGCGCCCAGGGCAACGCTGTAACCGCGCTTCAGGATTGCCAGAGGGCTCATCGCCTCCAGCCGTCCCGCCTCCTCGCGGAAACCGGCGCGGAGCATCAAAAGGCGGTTTTCCATAGAGGAGGCGGCCTTGTCGGACAGATAGGTAAGGAGCATTCGGCGCTCCGTAAAGATGGCTTCTGGATCGGAAAGCGCACGGCGCGAGGCGAGGTCAGACAACGTGCGGCGGGCACGCTCAAGCTTCTTCTCCAAAAGCAGATCGGTGTGCTTTGTAATATTCAGGAACTTGCGCATCAGCTCGACCGTATCGGGTACGGCAAGCTCGGCGGCGGCCGAGGGGGTGGGCGCGCGACGGTCGGCCACAAAATCGGCGATCGTAAAATCGGTCTCGTGACCGACGGCCGATATCACGGGCACTCGCGAGGCCGCGATCTCGCGCGCAAGTGCCTCGTCGTTGAAGGCCCAGAGATCCTCCATCGAGCCACCGCCGCGACCGATGATGATAACGTCGACGTTCCCGAGGGAATTGAGACGCCGCAGCCCCTCGATCAGAGAGGCAGGCGCATCGGCCCCCTGCACAAGAGCGGGCGACAACACGACCTCCGCGTATGGGAAGCGCCTGCCGAGAATGTTCATAATATCACGGACGGCCGCCCCCGTCGGCGAGGTGATAACGCCGATGCGCGAGGGGATCTTGGGAAGCGGGCGCTTGCGGGCATCATCAAAAAGCCCCTCGCCAGCCAGCTTCTTCTTCAGGCGCTCAAAGGCGAGATAGAGGGCACCAACGCCGTCGGGCTCCATAGCCGTCACGTAGATCTGGTACGAACCGTCACGTACAAAAAGAGAGACGCTTCCGCGTACCAAGACCTTCATGCCGTTTTCAGGCACAAAGGCAAGATGAGCGGCACTTCCGCGGAACATCACGGCGCGGACAAGGCCTCCCTCGTCCTTCAGAGAAAAATAGAGATGCCCCGACCTGTGATTGGTAAAATTGGAGATTTCACCGCGCAGATAGACACGGCGCAAAGCGCCATCTTCCTCGAGAAGCCCCTTAATGTATTCGTTCAGCGCCGATACGGTGATCGGCTCTTCCTTCCCCACCGCGGGGGGCGTCAGCTCAATGCTCAAGAGCGACCTCCATAACATTTTTTCGTGAGTAAGGCAATGCCCGCCGCATTATCCGCACTGAAGGCGGGCTCGGCAAAATAGGCCTCTCCCAGAGGGGAAAGCGCGTGGCGAATGCGACGGTTGGACATCACGCCGCCCGCATAAAGGACGGGAAGATCTCCCTTTTCCTCAAAAAGAGTCTTCGTGAGAGCGGAAAGCGTTGCTGTCACAAAATCAAGAACGTACGCGGCAACCAACGGCGCATTGTTCGTTTTCTCAAAAAGCGCGGCGGCCTGATTTTCCGCCCCGGAAAGATTGGCGGTAAGGCCGCGAACGGAAATGCGCGGGCGCGGGACGGGCTCGGTATTGGTCTCGGCCAACGCCTCAAGCGCCGGACCGCAGGGGAACGGCAGCCCCAGCATTACGCCAACGCGATCAATGAGCTGACCGGCGTTCAGGTCGGCGGTACCGCCAAGAAGCGCAGCGGAGAATCCGCACTCGGTATAGGAGGAGACGTGAAGCACCTCGGTGGTCCCCCCCGAGACGTGGAAGGCGCCAAACGGGCGCTCAAAAAGGTCATGACGGCCCGAGGAAAGGATCGCCGCGGCCAAGTGACCGCACTGATGGGAAAAACGGTAG
>JAFVYX010000146.1 GCA_017500625.1 Clostridia bacterium
CGGGCGACATCAGCGATAACCGCGCCTTTGTCGTGCGGGTGCCCGTCGGCACGCGCGTTGCCGATCTTCTCGCCACGCTCGACGTTCCCGTGCCGAAGACCCACCGTCTCCTGGTCGGCGGCCCCTCGATGGGGCGCGTCGGCAATCCCGAGACCGAGATCGTGACCAAGACCACCAAGGGGCTTCTCGTGCTGCCCTCGGACATTCCCGCCGTCACCACCAAGATCGCCTCGGTCGACGTGCAAAAGCGCCGCGCCTCCTCGGCCTGCTGCCAATGCACGCGCTGCACCGATATGTGCCCCCGTTACCTTCTCGGCTATCCCTTGGAGCCCCACCGTATGGTGCGCCCCTCCACCTCGCTTGACGAGGTCGATCCCGCGCTCTATACCGCCGCCACGCTCTGCTGTGGCTGCGGCATCTGTGAGATCGCCGCCTGCTGCCAGGGCATCTCGCCCCGCGCCGTCATCTACGAGATGAAAAAGCGCCTCGCCGAGCGCCGCCTGCGCTACGACCCGAAGGGCGTGACCGTCACGCCCGACGCGATGCGCTCTCACCGCCAGATGCCGATCCCGCGCTGGAAGATGCTCCTTGGCGTTACTCCCTTTGACCGCCGTCAGGTCTATACCGAGCTCGCTCCGCCCACCGTGGTCGAGCTACCCCTCTCCCAGCACATCGGCTCCCCCGCCGTTCCTGCCGTCAAGGTCGGGGACACCGTCACCCGTGGGGACGTCATCGCCACCGCCGCCGAGGGGCTGTCGGTGCCGCATCACGCCTCGATCGACGGGTGCGTGACCTTTGTTGACGGAAAGAAAATCGTAATAGAAAAGAGATAAGCCATGATCCAAGCCGTTGGTGTTATTGAACTGAAGAGCATTGCCAAGGGGATCGAGGCCGCCGACGCCGCCCTCAAGAGCGCGGGCGTGACCCTCATCTCGGCGCACCCCGCCTGCCCCGGCAAGTTTGAGATCGTCCTTACGGGCGCGATCGCGGACGTCACCGCGGCCGCCGACCACGTGAAGGAGCGCTTTGGCACCGCCCTTGTCGACCTTTCGGTCATGGGCCGCATCGATGAGCGCGTCATTGCGGCTCTCTTCGGCACGCAGAGCGGTAAAAAGGAGGGCAGTCTCGGTATCGTTGAGACCTTCTCGGCCGCCTCGGCCATCAAGGCCGCCGACCTTGCCGTCAAGACCGCCAAGGTCGAGATCTACGACCTGCGCGTCTCGCGCGGTATGGGCGGAAAGGGCATCGTCATCGTGACGGGCGACGTCGGTGACGTCACCGCCGCCGTGGAGGCGGGCGCCCGCTACGCCGAGGAGCACGGCCTCTTTGCCAATAAGTCGCTGATCCCTGCGCCGCACGCCGAGCTTTGGGAGCAGCTGTAAGGAGTCGCTATGAGTGAGCTTACGATGAGCGATAAAATGCGGATCATACAGGAGCTGGTGCCGGGCAAGCAGATCACCCTGGCCCACATCATCGCCAACCCCGATCCCATTCTTTACGAAAAGCTGGGGCTTGACCCCCGCGTGGACCGCGTCCGCACGGCGATCGGTATTCTCACCGTCAGCCCCTGCGAAACGGCAGTCATCGCCGCCGATATCGCCATGAAGACCTCGGGCGGGAGCGTTGAGTTTGTCGACCGCTTCACGGGCACCCTGATCGTCACGGGCTCGGTCTCGGAGGTCGAGGCGGCCATCACCGCCGTCTGCGATTACACCGAGAAGACGCTCGGCTACGCCGTTTGCCCCCTCACAAGAACATGAGAAAGCTGATCCTCATCGGTCGCGTGGCGGCGGGCAAGACCACGCTCCGTCAGGCGCTTATGGGGGAAAAGCCGCACTACTATAAGACGCAGTATATCCAGTATACCGACGTGATCATCGACACCCCGGGGGAGTACACTGAGCTCAGGAACCTCTCGGGGCCGCTTGCCCTCTACGCGTATGAGGCGGACGTTGTGGGCCTTGTGCTGTCGGCCGACGAGCCCTATTCGATCTTCAGCCCCAAGCTCTCGGCCATCGTCAACCGCCCCGTCATCGGGCTCATTACGGGCATCGACAAGCCCCGTGCGAACGTGGAGCGCGCGCGCCGCTGGCTGAAGCTGGCGGGGTGCGATCCGATCTTTGCTGTCAGCTCCTACACCCGCGAGGGGATCGACGAGCTGCTCGACTACCTCACCGAGGACGAAATAGAGGAAGAAAAGGAATAAGGAGAACGATTATGGGAAAAACCAAGGTTATCGCCTTTGCCAACAATAAGGGCGGCTCAGGCAAGTCCACCACCTGCTCGAACGTCGGCTACGGTATGGCCATGGAGGGCAAGCGCGTCCTGCTCATCGACGGCGATATGCAGATGAACCTCACGCTGTCCTTCTTCTCCGAGGACCGGGCCCTCGAGATCGCCAAGGGCAAAAAGAACCTCTACGAGGCCCTGCGTGCCGAGGCCGACCTCACCGATTACGTGATGCCCACCCCCTACACGGGGCTGGATATCGTGCCCTCGTCAACGCTGATGAGCTCGATCGAGTATGAGCTGTTCTCCAAGTGGGAGCGCGAGCATATCCTCTCGCGTTGCCTCGAGGCGATCGTGAAGTCCGAGAATTACGATTATATCCTCATCGACTCGCCCCCGACGCTCGGCGGCTGGGTGATGAACATTATGTGCGCCTCGGATTTTTTGCTCATTCCTCTGGAGGCCTCGCCCTGGGGGCTCTTCGGCCTTGCCAATATGTTCAACTTCTACGGTCAGGCCAAGCGCATCGCCAAGGACATCGACCTTCTTGGCGTCGTCGTCACCAAGGCCGACGAGCGCAAGAACTATTTTAAGGAGACGGCAAAGACTCTCTCCGAGCTCCAGAACGTCACCGTATTCAAAAACTACATTCGTGTTGACAGCGCCGTTGAGTGGGCGCAGGACAACAGCATGCCCGTCCTCGCCTATAAGAAGAACAGCCGCAGCGCCAAAGAATATTATGCACTTGCAAAGGAGATCATCGAACATGCCGATCGGTAAAAACAGCATCAACCGCGTGGCCCGGGGCCTTGACGAGGCCGCCATGCCCATGACCGCCGAGGTCGCCGTCACCACCGAGGTCACCTCGGTCGAGGCCACCGCCACCGCCCCCGCGA
>JAFVYX010000147.1 GCA_017500625.1 Clostridia bacterium
ATTAAAACGAACCGAGTGCTTTTGAGGTGTAACGTGAACGAAAACCTGAATGCAATGCAAGAAAAGCTCCACGCCATTGCCACCCGTGTCAAGGATCTGCGCCAGATCACGGGGCTTTCGGTGGAGGAGATGGCCGCACGCACGGGCATCAGCGTGGAGGAATACGAGCAGTGTGAGGCGGGCAACCGTAACCTGAGCATTGCCTTCCTTTACCACTGCGCGCTGAGCTTCGGCGTGGATATGGCCGATATTCTCGAGGGCCGCAGCCCCACCCTGCGCCATTACGCGCTGACGCGCCGCGGTGAGGGTATGCGCTTTGAGGAGGCCCACGATATGGTGGGCTTCAACCTCGCGGCGGGCTTCCGCAACCGCATCGCCCTGCCCCTTTACATGGAGTTGAACTACCGCAAGGGCGCGGAGGACGGGCCGATCGAGCTTGTGACTCACGAGGGCCAGGAGTGCGACATCGTGCTTCGCGGGCAGATGAAGATCAAGATCGGCGAGCATACCGAGGTCCTCTCGGAGGGCGACTGCATCTATTACGATTCGGGCACGCCCCACGGCATGGTGGCCGTCGGCGGGGAGGACTGCGCCTTCTACGCCATCGTCCTTCGCAACCAGGCCGCCCGCGTGGGGGAGGAGGCCGCCGCGGCCCCCTCGGCCACCACCAAGCGCCTTGCCGAGGATAGCGAGCGCCGCATTTACCACGATTTCATTATCCCCACCGAGGAGAACGGTGTCCTAACGAAGATCGCCTTCAAAAACGAGGAGTCCTTCAACTTCGCCTTTGACGTTGTCGATGCCCTCGGCAGGAAAAAGCCCGATAAGCTTGCCATGCTCCACGTCAGTGAGGACGGCACCGAGCGCCGCTTTACCTTCCGTGATATGAAGCGGGAGTCGGCGCGGGTCGCCAACTACTTCAAGTCGCTCGGCATCGGGCGCGGAGACCGCGTGATGCTGGTGCTGAAGCGCCATTACCAGTTCTGGTTCTCGATCCTTGCCTTACATAAGCTGGGCGCCGTGGCGATCCCCGCCCCCAACCAGCTTCTCGAAAAGGACTTTGCCTACCGCTTTGTGGCGGGCAACATCAAGGCCATCGTCTGCACGGCGGACGGTGAGGTCGCGGACGCCGTCGATAAGGCGGCTGTCGGTTGTGAGTGCCTGGAGCATAAGATCCTTGTCGGTGGTAAGCGTGACGGCTGGCGCGACTTTAACGAGGAATACGGCATGTACAGCAGCCACTTTGCCCGTACGGCCGACACCCCCGCAGGCAGCGACCCGATGCTGATGTTCTTCACCTCGGGCACCTCGGGCTATCCGAAGATCGCCGCCCACAGCTACAAGTATCCGCTTGGCCACTTCATCACCGCCAAGTATTGGCACCAGGTCAACCCCGAGGGGCTGCATCTTACGATCAGCGACACGGGCTGGGCCAAGGCCATGTGGGGCAAGATGTACGGCCAGTGGCTATGTGAGGCCGCCAACTTTGTCTACGACTTTGACCGCTTCGATGCCGAGAAGATCCTGCCCCTCTTCAAAAAGTACAACATCACCACCTTCTGCGCACCCCCCACGATGTACCGTATGCTCATCAAGCAGGACCTTAGTCGCTTCGACCTTTCCAGCATCGAGCACGCGTCCACTGCGGGCGAGGCCCTGAACCCCGAGGTCTTCCGCCAGTTTGAGAAGCACACGGGCCTGAAGATCATGTAGGGCTTCGGCCAGTCCGAAAGCACGCTGATCGTCGGTAACCTCGCGGGCGGCAGCTACAAGATCGGCTCGATGGGCAAGCCCG
>JAFVYX010000148.1 GCA_017500625.1 Clostridia bacterium
CCAATCCTGTGCGCTATGGCATGTGTCAAGCACGAAGGGACGGAGCTCATCTACTGTAGGTTGCTCGCCTTTAGCAATGTTAAGAACAGGGATACAGCTGCAGAAGCGGCTGAGAGTGCCTCGGTGCGCGGGGCCTGAGGGGCGGCGGGGCGATCGCGGCGGTCGTTCTTCGGCTTCTGCTTTTTCGGCTCCTGCTTCTTCGTCTCGGCAAAGGGGGCACGCCCCTCGAGACGACCGAAGCGGTCCACGGGCGCCTGCTTCTGTGCTCCCGTGTGGAAGGTGCGGGGCTTTTCGGGCTCCGCGGGCTTCTTTTTCTCGGCTTTCTTTTCCTCGGGCTTCGGCACGGCGGGGGCCTCGGTCGGCGCGGCGGGTGCCTCGGCTTCGGCCTTCTTTTCCTCGGTCGTTGCCTCCTCGGCCTTCGGGGCCTCCTCGGGACGGGCACAAAGAATGCGCGCCTTGCCGTCGAGGTAATCCTCGAGATTTTCGATCTGATTGGCCTCGGTCAGCGCCCAGAGGAAGAGAGAGAACTCGGCCACGTTCAGCGTGGCGCCGCTCTTCTTCTCAAGGCCGTTGGCCTTCAAAAGGTCAAGGACGTCCTTACCCTTCTGGGCAAAGTCCTTGGTGATCTGAGACAGCTTGATAGTCGTTTCTGCCATAATTATTCCACTCCGTTCCCAACGGCTGTGGGAGCGTCCTTTCCTGACGGTTTTAAAAGCTCACCCGCAATGCCCGCGTCCATAACGGCGATGGCCGCCACGGGGCCGTCCTTACCGACGGCGTGGCCGAGCGCCTCCTTGGTGTACGGAACGCGCAGCAGGGGAACCTCGTAAAAGTTGCATTTGGTCTGCATTTTTTTGGCCGAGCCCGCCGAGGCATCGGCGGCGACCAGCACAAGCGCGGGGCGCTTTTTGGCGTGCATGGCCTCGGCAATGAGCGGCGCTCCGATCACCGCGCGTCCGGCGCGGCGCGAAAGACCGAGCAGGCCCAAAAAGCGGTCGGGCCTTGCGGTATCACTCACGGGAAAGCTCTCCTTCCATAGAGGCGTAGACCTCCGGGGGGATCGCTACCTCCAGCGCCTGCTCGATGCGGCGGCTCTTCTGCGCGCGCCGCAGGCACTCGGCATTCTTACAAAGGTAAGCGCCGCGCCCCGAGGCCTTGCCTGTGCGGTCAAGCGAGATGACGCCCTCGGGGGAGCGCACCACGCGAATGAGCGTCGGCTTCGGGAAATGCTCGCCGCAGCCCGTGCAGCGGCGCGTGGGGATCTTTTTGACGGTTGCCATACGGTACCCCCTTGCGGTTTCGGCTTACGCCTTGATATCGATCTTAAGACCGGTGAGACGGGCCGCGAGCTTCGCGTTCTGGCCCTCCTTGCCGATCGCCAGCGACAGCTGCTCGGGCGCCACACGGACGCGGCAGGTGCGCTCACCCTCGACCTCGACCGAGAGGACCTTGGCGGGCGAGAGGGCCTCGGCTACGTACACGGCGGGGTCGTCGCTGTAATGAACGACGTCGATCTTCTCGCCCGAAAGCTCGGCAAGGATCGGGGCGATACGCATACCGCCCTTACCGATGCAGGCACCGACGGGATCGACGTTCGGGTCGTTGCTGGCCACCGCAACCTTGCTGCGGGAGCCCGCCTCACGCGACACGCTCTTGACCTCGACAACGCCCGAGGCGCATTCGGGGATCTCGAGCTCAAAGAGACGGCGGAGCAGCGAGGGGTGCGAGCGAGAGATCGAGACCAGCGGCCCGCGCGCCTCGCCCGAGTGGACCTCGGTGAGGACGACCTTCACGCGGTCGCCGACCTCGTAGGTCTCGCCGGGGATCTGCTCGGCAACGGGCAGGGTGGCAAAGCCCGTGCCCATCGAGAGAATGACGTTGCCGTTCTCGGGATCGATCTTATCGACCGTGGCGGTGATGACCGACTCCTTCTTGCTCTCGTATTCCTTGACCATATTGCTGCGCTCGGCCTCGCGAATGCCCTGAATGATCATCTGGCGTGCGGTGGCGGCCGAGAGGCGGCGGAAGGTCTTGGGATTCATCTCCATTTCGATGACGGCGCCGACCTTGGTCGAGCGGCCCTTGGCCTTCTTCTCGGCCTTGGCGGTGAGGGCCTGCTCCTGCGTCATCTCGCAGGTGGGATCGGTGACCTCGTCAACGATCGTCATAAGACGAATGACCTTGAGGTCCTTTTTCACGGGGTCAAGCACGATGCGCACGTTGGCGCTGGCGCCCACCTCACGGCGGAAGGCGCCCGTCAGCGCGGCCTCCACCTTTTCAAGGACGTACTCCTTGGCGATGCCCCGCTCTTTTTCGAGAGCGTCGAGTGCATTGAAAAATTCAGTATTCATGGTTGCTTGGCTGACAGTGTCAGCATCCTTTCTTCGGGATCACCCTTATTTAATCAAAATAAACCGTCCTGGCACGCGAGATCGCCGCCCTCGGGAAGCGCCGCTCACCGTCCAGCACCAACGCCTCGTCCGTGACGTCGGTCAGCGTTCCGCGGGCCGACTTCTGCCCGTCAACGGCGGCAAAGAAGCGCAGCTCCACGCGCTCACCGATCGAGGAATGCAGATGGGCCTCGGTGCGAAGCACACGCTCCACTCCTGGCGAGGACACGTTCAGAACGTACGCCCCCTCGATGGGATCGGCCTCGTCGAGAAGGGGATCGATCGCGCGGTGAACGCGCTCGCAATCGTCGATCGTGATGCCCTCCGCGGAGTCGATCGTCACGGTCAGGTGCCAGTCGGCGCCCTCCTTGGCGTACTCCACGTCCCACAGCGTGTACCCAAGCCCCTCGACGGTCGAGGAGAGAAGGGCGCTGACGGCCTCGGCAACGTTTTGCTTTTTCATACTGCCTCCGTTTCAAAAAGTAAGAGTGGGTAGCACCCACTCTCACATCATATCATACTGCGTATAGTATAGCAGAAGTTTCTATAAAATACAAGTCCTTTTCCGAAAAAAGTGAAAAAATTTCCTCAGCCGCAGAGCGCGGTGCCGATGACGGTGGCAAACTGGGCGCGATCGGGAATGATGAAATTCACCCCGAAGATCGAGGAAAGCGAGGGGAACAGACGGGCGGCGTAGGGCGTCACGGCGAGGTTGCCCGTCAGCACGATGTCCGAGACACCGCGGCCGCGTGCGGCAAAGATCGCCATCATACCGATCGTTTCATACACCATATTGAAGAGCCCCAGCGCAAGGTCGGGCTTGGTTGCCATATCGCTGAGCTTGCCGAAATTCGAGGCCGTCAGCTCGGCGGGCATCGTCTCGATCGGCGCGGCCTTGGCAAAGTCGCTGATGCGCAGGTCCACGTTCCTGAGGTCACCCTCCTCAGCGAGAAGGCCGAGATGCTCGATCGTCTCGATCCCCAGCAGCTTCTTGGCGAGGCCGTTCAGCGTGCCGCCGCCAACGCCCGTACCGCCGAGGTACTCCATCTCGCGGCCCTTTTCGGCATAGACGATCGCCGTTCCCGTGCCCATGCTGACGGTAATGGCACGGTCAAGACCCGAAAGATAGAGACCGCCAAGGCCCGTCCCACGGAACTCACGCACGCTCTCGCAGGGCAGATCGTAGATCGGCTTGGCGAGGAAGGTGGCACCGACGCCCGTCGTCATCACCTTTTCAATGGCCGAGAGGGGCAGATCGTTTTCGGCGAGGAACTTGCCGAAGGCACCGTACATTGAGGTCAGGGGATCGGCCGCCGAGACCAGAAGGGGCGACAAAAGACGGCGCTCCGCGCCCTGCTTTTCAAAGCCCACGATCTTGGTCGTGCTTCCTCCGATATCGATACCAATGACAACGCCCATGACGTCCCCTCCTCGGTTTTTTCTTTATTTTACCACAAGAAAGGGAAAAAAGCAAGGAAAACGCATAAAAAAGCCGCGGGTGGGACATTCTGTAAGCAAACCCCACCACGGGGCAAAGCGAAAGGAAGATGAACCATGAGCGACATGAAGGACCAGAACAAAAACCAGAACAATAACAACCAGAAGAACAACAATCAGAAGAACGATCAGCAGAAGAGCAACC
>JAFVYX010000149.1 GCA_017500625.1 Clostridia bacterium
GCCGCAGCGTTTTCGGGGAATAGACCATGCGGTTACCGCAGGACTCGCAGGGGAAGGCGTGCGTGGTGGCGGGGGCGGCCACTTTGATTTCGGTTTCTTCCATGGATTCCTCCTCAAAAAGAAGGCACGGCCGTTCTTTTCGGCCGCGCCTGTGCATAAAATTGGGGTAGATCAGCGGCTGCCGATCTCCGTGCGGCAATGCTTGCAGATCTTTTTTCCCTCGTATTCGACAAGGTCGTCGCCGCCGCCGCAGAAGAGGCAGAGCGGCAGGTACTTCTGAAGGACGATGCGCCCGTCGTCCACAAAGATCTCAAAGGAATCTCCGTCCTCAATATCCATGCTGCGGCGCATCTCCATGGGAATGACCACACGGCCAAGCTCGTCGATCCTACGAACCATTCCTGTACTTTTCATTGCAATCTCCTTTCGGCCAAGGCCGCGTTTCGGTCGGCCCGCTTCGGCTACCGTCATTTCTGACACTGCC
Source organism: Clostridia bacterium (assembly GCA_017500625.1). Next base: position 485 of record JAFVYX010000149.1, read on the forward strand.
ATTCTATCACAGCACCCGCCAAAAGTCAATAGAAAATTCCATTTTTTTACTATTTGGGATAAAATTAGCCAAGATGCCCCAAAGGGAGCGCTACGCAAACGGCCGAGGCGGAAGCCCCTCACCCCAAGGGAAGCTCCCCGCCGCCGTGGTGGCCGCCGCGCCCGACACGGAAAGGAGATGCTATGAGGGAGGAGGCCCTTGCCCACCTGTTCGCCCTGCTTCCGACCGCCGTCACCGCCGCGGTCCGCGATATGGCCGCCTGCCGCGAAGGGCTGCTCAAGCGCGTGTCCGAGATCCGCCTGCGCGCCGACCGCATCGCCTCGCTGACCGTTGGCGGGGAAAATTATCCCCTTCCCGTGGTCCTCACGGAAGGCGAGCTGTCGGCGCTCCTCGTTACCCTTTGTCGGGGCTCGGTCTACGCCTTCCGCGACAGTCTTTGCGAGGGGTATCTCGATCTTGGCGGCGGCGTGCGCGTGGGCGTTGGCGGCCGCGCCCTCACCGAGGGGGGACGCCTTTCGGGGGTGGTGGACGTCACCTCACTCGTCTTTCGTATCCCCACGCTCGTTCGTGGCGTTGGGGAGGAGGCCTATCGCCTGTTTTGCCGCGAGGGGGGCGGCATGCTGCTCTATTCGCCGCCCGGTGTCGGCAAGACCACCCTGCTCCGCGACCTTTGCCGTCTGCTCTCCACGGGCGCGGCGGCGCGCCGTGTGGTCATTGTGGATACGCGCGGTGAGCTGGGAAGCGGCTACGGACGGGGGGCGCTCGTGGATATTCTTACGGGGTACCCGCGGGCTGTGGGCATCGAGATCGCCGTCCGCACCCTCTCGCCCGAGGTCGTGGCGGTCGATGAGATCGGCTCACGCCGAGAGGCCGAGGCCATTCTCGGTGTGGCGGCGGCGGGCGTGCCTCTCCTTGCCACCGCCCACGCGGCAACGCTCCGTGAGGCGCGCGGCCGCCCCGGCATCGCCGCGCTCCTTCGTGCGGGCATCTTCCGCACCGCCGTCGGCCTCTACCGTGAGGGAGCAGGCGTCGGCATGTCGTCGGAAATCATCGGACAAGGAAAGTAATCTTTACATTCTAACATCTTGGGAGGAGACCATGCTCCTAAAGCTCATCGGCGCCCTGACCGTCGTTTTTTCCGCCATCGCCACCTCGTTTGGCCTTTGCCACCTTTTTTCCGAGCGCATTCGCCAGCTGGAGGGGTTTTTGAAGCTTCTGCGCCACACGCGGGAGCATATCGCGTGCTTCCGTACCCCAACGCCCGAGATCTTTGCCGCCTTTAGGAACGCGGCCCTTGATGATGCGGGCTTTCTCACGCCGCTTTGTGAGCGCGGCTTTTCCGCGGCGCTCTCGGAGTCGCGCGCCCGCCTTCTCCTGGACAGCGAGGAGCTGGCGCCGCTCGTTGCGTTTGCCGAGGCGCTGGGCGGGGGCTATACCGAGGAGGAAACGGCGCGGTGTGACCTGGCCATTGCCGCTGTGGAGCGCTCGCTCTGCGAACGGCGGGAGGGCCTGCCGCGCCTTTTGAAGCTTTGCCGCACGCTCATGCTCGGCGCGGGGCTCGCGCTGGTCATCGTACTGATATAAAAAAGGGGGCGTACCGCCCCACGGAGGGAAAAGACTGTGGATATTTCTCTGATACTTAAGGTCGTTGGCGTCGGTATGATCGTCACCGTTTCCTGCCAGATCCTCTCGCGCGCGGGGCGTGACGAGCAAGCGCTGCTCGTTTCGCTCTCGGGCATCGTTCTCGTGCTTTTGCTCCTTATGGGGGAGATCGGCAAGCTCTACGATGCCATTCGCGGCGTGTTCGGCTTCTGATGCTCCGCGTCCTCGGCCTTGCGGTGCTGTCCGCCGTCCTTCTCTATCTTCTCCGCGATATGGGAGGGCGCCTCGTTCCCCTCGGTGCGGCGGCGGGTGGGATCCTGCTCCTTCTTTACGGCGTTCTTCGCTATGGGGAGCTTTTGTCCCTTTTCTCGTCGCTTGGGGAGGTCGGGGAGGTGGCGTCCTCGGCCATCTCGCTCTCCTTGCGTGCCGTGGGGCTCGCCTCGGTCACCGAGATCACCGCGGGCATCTGCCGCGACCTCGGTGAGGGCGGCCTTGCCACCAAGGTCGAGTGGTGCGGCCGCGCCGAGATCCTCGCCGTCTCTCTGCCGACGCTCCGCACCCTTCTTTCGCTGGCCTCGGGGTACCTCGCGTGAAGGGCCGCCTTTTTGCTCTTGTGCTCCTGCTGCTTCTGGCGGGGCTGCTTTTTCCGCTCTCCACCTCGGCCAAATCGCCCGAGGAGGAGCTGGGTACCCTCTTTGAGGGGCTTCCCCCGTCCGTGCGCGAGGCCCTGCCGAGCGATCCCACCGATGCGGCCGCCCTCTCCGAGAGCGTGGGCGTCCACCACCTTTTCGAGGTCGTTCTGTCCTCGCTCTCGGGCGCCGTGCCGCGCCTTCTCGCCACCCTCGCCACTCTCCTTGGCGTTACCCTCTTTTTCGCGCTCCTTGCGGCCGTCCGTGAGGGGCTGGGCGCGGGAACGGCCCGCGCGGCCGAGGCCGCCCTGGGCCTTGCCCTGGTGCTTTGCGCCTACGGCCGCTTTCTCGCTACGTTCGAGCGCGCCGCCGCCTACCTTTCTGACCTTGCCACCCTCGCCTCGGCCGCCGCCCCCGTGATGAGCGCCTTGTACCTTGCGGGAGGGAACACCGCCGCGGCGCTCTCGGGCAGTGGCGCCATGGCCGCCCTGGCGCTTCTCCTTTCGCGCCTCACGGGCGGGGCTCTTTTGCCGCTCCTCCGCGTGATGCTCGGCTTTTTGCTCGTCTCGGCGATCGGTGAGGTGAGGACCGAGGGGGTCGTTACCACCCTGCGCGGCGTGTACACCACCGCCCTCGGCCTCTTCACCACGCTCACCTCGGCTGCCCTCGCCCTCGGCAACGCGCTCGGCGCGGCGCGCGACACCCTCGGCCTGCGCTCGCTCCGCTTTGCCGTCGGGAGCATGATCCCCATGGTTGGGGGCGCCGTGTCGGGGGGGCTTTCCACCCTGGCCGCGGGCCTCTCGCTCATTCGCGCCACGGCGGGCATCGGGCTTGCGGCCGCCATTCTCCTGACCTTTCTTCCGATCCTTGTCGAGCTTCTCCTTTCGCGCCTCGTTCTCTCGCTGCTCGCCTCGCTTGCGGGGCTGGTCGGCGCCCCCACGGCGCTCCGCCTCTTTCGCTCCTTCCGCGCCCTCTTTGATCTTTCCCTCGCGGCGGTCGCCTTTTCCTCCATGCTCTTTATCTTGATCGCCGCGGTGTTTGCCCGCTGCGCGCCCGCGATCGCTTAAAGGAATACCGAAATGCGTGATTATCTCACCACTCTGCTTCTCGTATCGGCGGTGACGGCCGTGCTGTCGGTCCTGCCAAGCGAGGGGCCCGTCAAAAAGGCGGCGGCCTTGGCCCTCTCGCTCTCGGTGCTCTCGGCCGTGGTCCTGCCGCTCCCCTCGCTCCTTGCGGGGCGAGACGGGGAGCTGAACGATCTCCTTGCCGAGCTTCGCGGCGAGACCGTCGCGGGGAGTGACTGGCTGAAGAACGAGACGCTCTCGGCCACGGCCGAGGGGATCCGTGAGCATCTTTGCCGTGAATACGGCCTTTCGTCCGCCGAGCTGACCGTGACGGTCGAGGGCGATCTTATCGACAATACCGTGATCCTTACGCGCGTAACGCTTTGGCTCACGGGGCGCGCGGCCGCGGCAGACGTCCCCCGCATCGTCCGCGCGATCGAAGCCGACACGGGGGCCGAGTGCTGTGTGGAGTATCCGAAGTGAAGACCGATACCGCCTTTTTTCGCTATCTCAAAAACATGAAGGGCAAGGGCACCGTCCTCGTCCTCGGGGTGCTTGGCATCGCCCTGCTCCTTCTCGGCGGCCTCTTTCCCACCGCCACCGCCGAAAGCACGGACGAGGACACCGAGGCCTACCGCGCCGCCCTCACTGCCGAGGTCACCGCCCTTTGCCGCCGCGTGAGCGGCGCGGGCGACTGCACCGTGCTTCTCACGCTGGAGTCGGGAGAGAGCCGCCTGTATGCCGAGGGCGCCTCGGGCGGAGTGCTGACCTCGGGTGGCGAGGGGGTCCTCATCGAGCGCCGTCCGCCCCGTGTGCTGGGGGTGGCCGTGGTCTGCCGCGGCGGCGGAGACGCGGCGGTGCGCGAGGAGATCACCTCGCTCCTTTCGGCCGCGCTCGGTATCGGCGCGCATAAGGTGCGCGTCTCGCCCATGGGATAAAAACGGCGCCCCTCGGCCGTAAAATCAGAAAAATAAAGGCATAGCCGCGAGGCGACCGTCATATATATGGTAACACAGAAAAAAAGAATTTAGCTGGAGGTAAAGACATGGCAAAAATCAGTTTAAAGAGCAGGTTCCTTAAGGGCTCGTGGCGGCGCGGTCTCGTCATTTTCAGCGCCGTGCTTCTCATCGGGGTGGCGGTCTATCTCAACTATCACTGGTTCTACGGTGATACCGAGGGCCCGACCTACGGTGACGGCAACATGGTGGACGGCGGCACGGGCGATGGTGACACCGTCAACGTCTCGACCTACTTCTCGGCCACGCAGCTGGCCCGAAAGGAGGCACGCGACGAGGCGCTGGAGGTGCTGCAGGGCGTTCTTGAGAGCGAGGAGGCCGTGGAGGCCACCAAGCAGGAGGCCATGGCCAAGATGAGCCGCATTGCCGAGGACATTCAGAACGAGGCCACGGTCGAGAGTCTTGTCAAGGCCAAGGGCTTTGAGAACTGCGTGGCGGTCATCAGCGGCGACAAGATCAACGTCATCGTCTCCTCGGCCGAGGAGCTGGTGGCTTCGCAGGTCGCCCAGATCAACGAGATCGTGTATGAGGCCACGGGGATCCTGCCCGTCAACGTGAAGATCATGCAAAAATAAAGAAAAAAACGCGCTGCGGCGCGTTTTTTCTTTCGGTCGGTTGACATTTTGCTTACGGTATGCTATAATACCATATCATTTTGTTATTAATTTTACTTTTACTATACGGAGGAAACCAACATGAAGCTGAAAGTCGGTATCGTCGGCGCCACGGGTATGGTGGGCCAGCGCTTTATCACTCTGCTTGCCGATCACCCCTATTTTGAGATCGCCGCCCTCATCGCCAGCGGCCGCAGCGCGGGCAAGACCTATGAGGAGGCGGTGGGCGACCGCTGGAAGCTGGAGGCCCCGATGCCCGAGTGCGTGAAGAATATGGTCGTTATCGATTCCGAAAAGACCGCAAAGATCGCCGATCTTGTCGACTTTGTGTTCTGCGCCGTCAATATGCCGAAGAGCGAGGTCGTGGCCCTTGAGGAGCGCCTGGCCCGTGCCGAGCTTCCCGTCGTTTCCAACAACTCGGCCAACCGCTGGACGCCCGACGTCCCGATGATCAGTCCCGAGATCAATGACAGCCACCTTGACGTCATCGCCGCCCAGCGTGCGCGCCTTGGCACCCGTGCGGGCTTTATCGCCGTCAAGCCCAACTGCTCGATCCAGAGCTACGTGCCCGCCCTCACCCCCCTTCTGAAGTACGAGCCCACCCGCATCGTCGCCACCACCTACCAGGCGATCAGCGGCGCGGGCAAGACCTTCCGTGAGTGGCCCGAGATGGTCGGCAACGTCATTCCCTACATCGGCGGTGAGGAGGAGAAGAGCGAGCAGGAGCCCCTCCGCATCTGGGGTAAGGTCGAGGGCGGCGTCATCGTGAAGGCGAAGGCCCCCGTCATCACCACCCAGTGCATTCGCGTTCCCGTCATCGACGGTCATATGGCCGCCGTGTTCGTGGAGTTCGCCAAAAAGCCCTCGAAGGAGCAGATCCTTGAGGATTGGCGCACCTTCCGCGGTAAGCCCCAGGAGCTGGGTCTCCCCTCGGCGCCCGCGCAGTTCCTCACCTACTTTGAGGAGGATAACCGTCCGCAGACCGCCCTTGACCGTGACATCTACGGCGGTATGGGCGTCGCCCTCGGACGTCTGCGTGAGGACTTTATGTTCGACTATAAGTTCATCGGTCTTTCGCACAACACCCTGCGCGGTGCCGCGGGCGGTGCGCTCCTGAATGCCGAGCTTCTGTATCGCCTCGGCTACATCAACGCGAAATAAACGGTCGGGAGAGCGCCATGGCACACGAGATCATTGATTTTCACACTCACCCGTGGGTCAGACCCGAGGATAACATCTGCAACTATCGCGAGCTGATGGTGGGGGATCCGATCGCCACCTTCCGCCGTGACCTTGAGCGCTGCGGCATCACCCGCGCGGCCGGCATGCCCATTCCCCTCGGTATGAACAAGACCGAGGAGGAGCAGCTTTGCCAGCTCCGTCTCACGAACGACTATGCCCTCGCCTATGCCGAGGCGCTCGGGGACTTTTATATCCCCGGTATGGCGGTGCACCCCGCCTTTGTGCGCGAGTCCTGCGAGGAGATCGAGAGAATGCACGCGCGTGGCGTACGGCTCGTCGGTGAGCTTGTCCCCTACCTGTGCGGCTGGGGACCGGTCGGCTACGTTCACGAGGGAATGGACGAGATCCTTGCCCTGATCGGGGAGTACGGAATGGTGGTAAACTTCCATTCTATGGGCGCCCGCGAGGACGAATACGCGATGGTCAAGAATCACCCCGACGTCGTCTTCGTTGCCGCGCACCCCGGAGAAAAGCCCTCCTATCTGCGCCACCTCGAGTGGCTCCGGGAGCTGCCGAACTATCACCTTGACCTCTCGGGCACCGGCCTTTTCCGCTACGAAATGCTGGCCTACGGCGTCGGCCGTGTGGGTGCTGAGCGTTTCCTCTTCGGGAGCGATTATCCCGTCTGCTCCCCCGGCATGAACGTTGGCGGCGTGGAATACGAGCCGATCACAGACCGTGAGCGTGAGCTGATCCTTGCGGGCAACGCCAAGCGCCTTCTCAGATTGTAAGAAAAAAGGAGATGCAAAGGCATCTCCTTTTTTGCTTTTTGAGCCATCAAGGGGGGGGAGGGGGCGGCGTGGTCGGCCCGCCCTCTTGCCTTTTTCGGCAAAATGTGATATACTTAACATGGAATACCACAGGGCACCGCGTGCCCTTTAGGGAAAAGGAGGAGATCGTATGAAGCGGATGCGTTTTATGTTTCTTCTGCTGACCGTTGCTTGCGCAGCCCTTCTTCTTTCGGCCTGTGGCCTTGTCGGCGGTGGGGAGGATACCACCGCGGCGGTGACGACCACAGTGACGACCGCCTGTACCGACCACCGCTGGGGCGAGGGGACCGTGTATGAGCCCACCTGCACCTCCTCGGGCGAGACCGTCTATTACTGCTCGGTCTGCGGTGAAAGGAGGAGCGAGCCGATCCCGAGCACGGGGCACACCTTCTCGGCCGAGTGGTCCTCGGACGACGATGAGCATTGGCATGACGCCTCCTGCGGCTGTATGGAGCGGAGCGAGAGGGGGACGCACACCTGGGACGAGGGCCGCGTGACAACTCCCCCAACCTGCGCCGAGCGCGGCGTTTACACCTACACCTGCACCGTCTGCGCCAGTACCCGCCCCGCGCCGATCGAGTGCCTGCCGCACACCTATTCCGAGGGGTGGGTAGCGGATGACGACGGGCATTACCGCGCGATGGCCTGCGGCTGCCCCTATTACAAGGGAGAGAGGTATAGCCACGAGTGGGACGAGGGGACGGTGACCACCCCCTCGACCTGCACCGAGCGCGGGGTCATCACCAAGACCTGTACCGTTTGCGGGGCCACCTGGGAAAGAGCCGCCCCGCTTGCCGACCACACCTATGCCACGGAGTGGATGTCGGATGCCGGCTATCACTGGCACGAGGCCATCTGCGGGTGCGAGGGCAAGCGGACGATCCGACAAACGCATACGTGGGATGCGGGAACCGTCACCACGCCTCCCACCTGCACCGTGGCGGGCGTGCGTACCTACGTCTGCACCGAATGCCTGCGTGAGAAGACCGTGACGATCTCCCCAACGAGGAAGCATATCTATGAGGAGAGCGTGATAGCGCCGACCTGCACGGCCGAGGGCTACACCCTCCACGACTGCACCACGTGCGATGCGAGCTATAAGGACACCTATACGGAAAAGCTCTCGCACACGTATGAGGCTGCCGTCACAGCGCCGACCTGCACGGCAAGGGGCTACACCAAGCACACCTGCACCGCCTGCGGCGCAAGCTACAAGGATACGTATACCGCCATCCTCCCGCATACGTACAAGGCCGAGGTCATCCCGTCTGCCTGCGAGGCGGAGGGCTACACGACTCACGTCTGCACGTCGTGCGGTGACCATTACGAGGACACCTATACCGAGGCGCTCGGGCATGACTATCAGAAGACCGTCACATTGCCCACCTGCACCGGATGGGGCTATGACAGCTACGTTTGCCTCCGTTGCGAAGACCGAAAAACCAATAACTATCAAAGTCCTTTTCCCCATAGGTATACGAATGGCTTCTGTACGGGGTGCGGCCTGAACGAATACAGCATGGGCCTTGCCTATACCGTAAGTGAGGACGGCACCTATTGCACGATCAGCGGCATCGGCACGTGCGAGGACACCGCCCTTACCCTCCCCCATACGCACAACGGGCTTCCGGTGCGGGGGATCGCCCCCTCGGCCTTCCTCGGAAACACCGTCATTACCTCGGTCACCTTCCTCAAGGGGGATGGGGTGCAGGCGGTTGGCGCCTCCGCCTTCCGCGGCTGTACGGCGCTTGGCGAGATCGCTCTGCCCGTCGGTCTCAAAACGGTCGGCGACGCCGCCTTTGCGGACTGCCCGACCCTCAAGAAGGTCACCCTTCCCGACGGCATCACGGCGCTGGGGGACGCGGTCTTTGAAAACTGCACAAAGCTTTGGGAGATAGCGATCCCCGATAGCGTGACGAGCATCGGCGCCTCACTGCTCCGCGGATGCAGCGACCTGAGACGGCTGTCGGTCCCGTATATCGGGGCTATCCCCGCCGATACCGAGAATACGCACATCGGCTACTTCTTTGGAGGCGCCGATCATACCGAGAACGGGGCCGTGCTCCCGAGAAACCTTGGAGACGTGTACCTGACGGGCGGCAGCTTCCTTGCCGATTACGCCTTCTATGGGTGCCAAGATCTCACCACGGTCAAGCTCCCCACAACTCTTGAGAGCATCGGCAGCTCGGTGTTCTCGGGGTGCGGGGCCCTGATGAGTCTCACCGTCCCGTATATCGGCGCCTGCCTCGACGATACCGAGAATACCCACATCGGCTACTTCTTTGGCGCCGCCGATCATACCGAGAACGGAGCCGCGCTCCCACGGTCGCTTTACAGCGTGACCCTCAGGGGCGGCAGCTTCCTTGCCGATTACGCCTTCTTTGGCTGTGAGCGCATCAAAAGGATCAGCCTGCCGCAGGACCTGGCGTCGATCGGGACCTGGGTATTTCACGGCTGCTCGTTGCTTGAAAGTATTTCGATCGATTCCCGAAACCCCGTCTACCACGTTTCCGGCGACTGCCTGATCGAAACGGCAACCAAGACACTCGTCGTGGGGTGCGCCGGCAGCGTGATCCCGGGTGACGGAAGCGTCACGGCGATCGGCGATTATGCCTTCTACGGTTGCACCGGCCTTACCTCGATCGTGATCCCCGCGGAGGTCGACTGGATCGGGATCTACGCCTTCACGGGCTGTACCTCGCTCACCTCTGCCGTCTTTGAGAATACGGTGGACTGGTTCCTCGCAAGGACCTACGAGCTTGCGATCAAGCGTGAGAGAATGCTCGGCGGTGACGAATACCTCGATGGCGAAAGCTACGTCGCCCAAAAGCTTACCTCGTTCAGTGACGACCGATATTGGTACGTGACCTACGAGCTGTACCAAGGCGTATCGTAAAAGAAAAAAGGAGATGCAAACGCATCTCCTTTTTTTGCTCCGCGGCGGACACAAATGAAAAAATCCAAGTCGTTTGACTTGGATTTTTTTGGAGCGGATTACGGGGCTCGAACCCGCCACCTCCACCTTGGCAAGGTGGCGCTCTACCAAATGAGCTAAATCCGCATAGCGACCTTGGTCGCTGGTGCCTCCGGTCGGAATCGAACCAACGACACGAGGATTTTCAGTCC
>JAFVYX010000150.1 GCA_017500625.1 Clostridia bacterium
AGCGAGGTGTGACAGCCGAGGCGGCTCTTGATGGCCTCCATTGCGGATAGGGTGGTGCGCGGCGCCGTCGCATCGGCGCTCACCGTCAGGGTGAGGGTGTCGAAAACGATATCGCGGCGCGGGATCCCCACCTCCTCGGCGGCCGCAAGGATCCGCTCGGCGATCGCCAGGCGCCCCTCGGCCGTTTCGGGAATGCCGTTCTCGTCGAGGGTAAGGGCGATCACGGCGGCGCCGTATTTCTTGGCCAGCGGAAGCACCGAGGAGAGCGACTCGCGCTTGCCGTTCACCGAATTTAAGAGCGGCTTGCCGTTGTAGCGGCGGAGCGCCGCCTCCATCGCCTCGGGGAGCGCCGTGTCGATGCAGAGGGGCAGGTCGGTCACGGTCTGGATCTCGGTCACGGCCTCGCGGAGCATCGCCACCTCATCGATCTCGGGGTGACCGACGTTCACGTCAAGGAGATCGGCCCCCGCCTCCTCCTCTCGCACCGCCTCGCCGAGAAGATAGCCGATATCGTGCGCAAGGAGCGCCTCGCGGAAGCGCTTTTTTCCCGTCGGATTGATGCGCTCCCCAATGAGCAGGGGGCGCTTGCCGAAGGTGACGGCGTGGGTATAGGACGAGACGACGGTCTCCCTCACCTCGGAAATAGGCGCGGGGCGGGCGTCCGCCGTGGCCTCTGTCAGCGCGGCGACGTAGGCGGGCGTGGTGCCGCAGCAGCCACCGATGCCGCGTACGCCGAAATCGAGCATCGCGGCAAGCTCACGGGCAAAGGTCGCCTCGTCCACGTCGTATACCGTGCGCTCCCCCTCGGTGCGGGGGAGTCCCGCGTTGGGCTGGACGATCACGGGGAGCGGCGTTGCCGCAACCAACCGCTTGGCAACATCGGAAAGCGCGCGCGGCCCCAGCGAGCAGTTGGCACCGATTGCATCGGCACCCATAGCCGTGAGCATCGCCGCCATCGCCTCGGGCGTAGCGCCCGTCAGGAGCTTTCCGTCCTCGCCGTAGGCGTTCGTTACGATGACGGGGAGAGTGGAATTCTCCTTGGCGGCGAGAAGCGCCGCCTTAGTCTCGTAGCAGTCGTTCATCGTTTCGATGAGGATGAGGTCGGCGCCGTGGCGCACGCCCGCCCTCACCGTAGCGGCAAAGAGGGAGACGGCGTCCTCGAAATCGAGGTCGCCGAGGGGGGCCAGAAGCCGCCCCGAGGGACCGACGTCCAGCGCCACAAAGGCGCGGCCCTCGCGTCCCGTTTCGCGGATCGCACGCCGCGCGCAGGCCACCGCCGCACCGATGACGGCGTCAAGCTCATCGTCTGCAAAGCGGAGGGGGCTCGCACCAAAGGTGTTGGCGGTGATGACGTCGCTGCCCGCCAGAAGGTACTCGCGGTGAATGGTCGTCACGGTCTCGGGGTGGGTGAGGCACCACCGCTCGGGCGCCTCGCCCGGTAAGAGCCCCGCCGCCTGCAGGAGCGTACCCATACCGCCGTCAAGACGGACTACGCGATCCTCAAGATAAGAACGGAAATCCATAGCGCTCTCCATTAAGTAAAGTCTTTTTTACGGAATATCGAAAAATTCGGCCACGGTCAGTCTAAAATGCCGACGATGGCCGTAACGCTCTTTGAGGGTGACATGAGAAGTGAGGGGGAAAGCGTGATCCCGAGGTAGCGCTCGGCATCAAGGTAGGGGAGAAACTCCCGCTGAAGCGCCAGGGGCAGGTCGCCATATCCCGGAGAAAAGCGCACCGCTGTGCGGCGGCCGCGCGTTACCTCGCGGTCGGCGCAGAAAAGGTCGCAAAGCGCCTCCACTCGCTCGGTCCCCAGGGCCCCGAGAAGGAGCGCCCGCGCGGGGGAGAGACGGGTATAGCGTGCCATAAGACGGTCAAGCGCCGTGCCGACCGTGGCGGCAAGGAGGAGGGCGCTCGGGCAGGGGGCGAGGCACTCGGCAAGCCGACGTGAGCGCGCCGCGATCCCCCCCAGCACAACGTCCTCGCCACGGACGCTCACCTCGACCTCGCGGTAGGCCACGCGATAGGAAAGGTGCGGCTCGGCCTCGGCGATGACCGAGGGCAGGAGCGAGGTGGCCGCCTTGTCGCTCTCCGAGGAGCGTGCATAGCGTAGCACCTCGCGCACGTCCACGGGCGGCGGCGCGTAGCTTTTGAGCGTCGGGGCCGTCATTTGCCGAGGATCTCCGAAAGATTCTTGAGGATCCCGCGCGCCACACACGGCTTGTTCATCGTATAGACGTGAACGTTCGTGATGCCGTTGGCAAAGAGGTCGATGATCTGGTCGGTGGCGTAGGCGATGCCCGCCTGCATCATCGCGGCGGGGTCGCTGCCGAACTTATCGACAAGATTTTTGAAGCGTTGGGGCATGAGCGAGCCCGAGAGCTTGATGGCACGCTCGACCTGGTTGCCGTTCGTGATCGGCATGATGCCCGGCACCACGGGGACGGTAATGCCCGCCTCGCGGATACGGTAGAGAAAGCTGTACAGCAGGGCGTTATCGAAGAACATCTGCGTCGTGAGGAAATCACAGCCCGCCTCCACCTTTTCAAGGAGGTGACGGATATCCTCGCGCCTGTCGGTGCTCTCGGGGTGGATCTCGGGATAGCACGCGCCGCCGATGCAGAAGTCGCCCGCCTCGCGCAGCTCGCGCACAAGGTCGACGGCGTAGCGGTAATCCCAACCCGTGCGGTCGGCGCCCTCCAGCGCCTTCGGAATGTCGCCGCGCAGGGCCATCACGTTCTCAATGCCCGCCGCGCGAAGCTCGGCAATGCGCGCCCTCACCGTCTCCTTCGTTGAGGAGATGCAGGTCAGATGCGCGAGGGTGGGAACGCCGAAGCGCTCCTCGATGTTTTTCGCAATATCCAGGGTATAGCGGCTGGTGCCGCCGCCCGCGCCGTAGGTCACGCTCATAAAGGCGGGGGCCGTCGCCGCGATCTCCTCGGTGGCGGTGCGCACGCTCTCAAACGCCGTTTCGGTCTTCGGCGGGAACACCTCAAACGAAAGCGAGAGGGTGTCGCGCTTCAAAAGGGTGGAAATCTTCATAGCTGTCCTTTCCTGCGCCCTTCGGGGCGTCCTTTATTTTTCGGTAAAAAGGGGAGTGGAGAAGTAGCGCTCGCCCGTGTCGGGCAGGACCGTGACCACACAGTGTCCACGGCCGAGGCGCTCGGCAAGGCGCAGGGCCACCGCCACGTTGGTACCGCCCGAGATGCCCGTAAGCAGCCCCTCCTCGGAGGCGAGACGGCGCGCGGTCACAAGGGCCTCCTCATCTCCCACAATGGCGATCTCGTCGATCACCGAGGCGTCCAGCACGGGCGGCACAATGCCGTCCCCGATGCCCATTTGCAGGTGAGTGCCGATCGTTCCGCCCGAAAGCACCGCGGCCTCCTCGGGCTCAATGGCCACCACGAGAGTTTGGGGATTTTCTTGCTTCAGGACACGGCCGATGCCCGTCAGCGTTCCTCCCGTTCCGATGCCCGAGCAAAAGGCGTCGATCGGACGGGCGGCGTCACGCAGGATCTCGCGGGCGGTGGTCGTCTCGTGGATCCTCGGGTTTTCGGGATTGTCAAACTGCGCGGGGACGAACACGCGGTCATCGGCCGCAGCCATGTCGTCCACCGTGCGCTGGCACTCGCGGATCGCCTTGCCGATGTCGCCGTCGTCATGCACAAGGCGCACCTCGGCCCCGTACTGCTCCACAAGCAGGCGGCGCTCAACGCTCACCGAGTCGGGCATCACGATCACGGTGCGGTAGCCCAGCACCGCGCCCGCCAGCGCAAGGCCGATGCCCTGATTGCCGCTGGTCGCCTCCACCACGGTCGCCCCGTCGCGGAGCTTCCCCTCGGCGCGGGCGGCACGGAGCATCGCCAGCGCCGTGCGCGTTTTGATCGAGCCGCCAACGTTCAGCCCCTCGTATTTCACAAGGATATCGGCCGCGCCCTCGGGCACGATCTTAGAAAGTCTCACCAGCGGCGTATGGCCCACCGCTTCCAGAATGTTGTTGTAGATCATAGTTCCTCGAAAAGTTTTATTTACAGAATGGTCTCATACACCCCGTCGGCCAGCTTCTCCTCGTGACCGAGAAGGCCGATTTCCTTGAAGTCGGCGGCGTTGTGGCGAATGATGTAGTCGATGTAGGAAACGATGAGCTTCGCGGAGAGCGCGTAGCCCATCGGGGTGAAGTGGCCGTGGAGGAAGAAGGCACGGCGGAACTCCTCACCGTCATAGGCGGGGCCGTAGGCATTGAGGTCAACGACGTAGGTGCCGGGGAACATCTCGGCAAAGCGGTGCATGAGCGCCGCGTGTGCCGCGATACGGTCCTCCTTGCCCGCGCGCACTTCGGGCTGAGGGGGCATCGTGACCAGGAAGAACTTGGCCTCGGGGCTGATCTTTCGATAGCGCTGCAGGATCGCCGCAAAGTGCCCCGCAAAGGTATAGGCGTTCTTGCGGTAATCGTCGAGGCACACGTCGGCCTCGGAGCCGATCTCCCAGCCGCGGTTCAGAAGGTCGTTGACGCCAAGCGCCACAATGTAAGCGTGCGCCGCCAGTGCGGGATCCCACTAGCCCTGGCTCTCGGCCCAGCTCTCGTTATACCCCTTAGCGGTCATACCACCGCGAGAGAAGTTGTAAACGCGTGAGCCCGCCATTCGCGCGAGGAACTGTCCCCAGGAGTAGTCAAAGCGGTCATGATAGTGCTTGGTGCCGTCCTCGTCCACCGTCTCGAATTCGCCCGAGGCAAGACTGTCACCAACGCAGGCGATCTTACGGAAGATCCCCACAAAGCCACCGTCGTGACAGATGCGGTCGAGCGGCTTTTCGTCGGGGGTGCCGAGGATCATCGTCATATCCATCATTCTGAAGTTCCTTTCGCGCGTTGTACGCGCCATAGTTTGGTATATTACATTATATAACTCTCGGGGAAAATTGTCAATCGCAAATTCGCGCCCCCGCGATACGGTAAATTTCCCACTTTCATTTGACACGCTCGCCCTTTTGTGCTATGATACAGAAAAAAGCTCCAAAGGAGACGCTATGAGAGTACCGCTTTTCGTTGAGGTCCTCCCCCCCAAGGCGGGGCGCCGACTTTCCGACGTTTACGTTTATCTTCCCACGGGAGGCGGCCGCCACGTGCAGTATCGCTTTGCCTATACCCTCTTTCCGTCACGGCCCGAGCTTGGCTTTTCCGACCGCCGAAAAAACACCGACAACGCCGATTTCTACCGCATCTCGGAGGCCTACGTCGGCCGCCTTGAGGGCGAGAGCTTCACACCCGAGTTCCGCGCCCTGCAAAGCGGTGAGGTGAGTCTTGCCTTCCGCGAGGACGGTGCGGGCGACTTTGTCGGCGGTTGCCACGGGGACGAGCGTGCCGAGAGGGCGGTGTTCCTTGTGGACGGGCAAAAGATCCCGACCGACGTCCCCGCCTTTTATAGCGGTGAGACGGTCGAGCTTTATGAGGACACCGTCATCAACCGCTGCCACACCCCCGACTACCCCCTCTGCCTCCACCGCCAGGTCTACCGCATGACGGGGGACACCGTCCGCCTTTCGCAGACCGTCGAGTGGGTGAACGATGCTCACCTTGTCACCTCGGCCTTTATGCCGATGCTGACCGTCCAAAGCCTCGACCCCAACGACACCTCCCGCCGCCTCACCGACACCGCTGAGTTCTTCGACCGTGTGGGCGGCGAGCGCGTGGCGGTCTTCGATACCACACCCTACGGCCCGACCCCACCCGAGGGGCTGCCCACCATGGTGCTCGAGGGCACCCACGCCCACGCCGTCCGCGTCAGCGGTAAGGAGACGGGCCTTGTCTGTGAGTGTGGCATCGCCTTCCCCGAGGGCAGCCCGCTTGCCGATCGCGTGCGCTGCCGCCTCTGGCTCCGCTTTGCCTCCGACCTTGACAGCAAGGCCTATTTTGACGTCGGCGGCGGCACCACCCCCACGGCAGGCACCGTCTGGCAGGGTGAGGTCTACTACCGCGTCACGATGAAATAAAGGAGAAGACCTATGGAAAACACCGTTTATCTTCACGTTCTCACCCCCAAAGAGGGGCATGAGCTTTCCGACTTTTACGTCTATCTCCCGACGGGCGGCGGCTACCACGTGCAGTACCGCTTTGTCTATATGAAGCACAAGGCAAAGCCGACGCTTGCCTATAACGAGGGACCGAACGATCCCGCCAACTGCGATTTCTACCGCATTCGCGAGGCGTACGTCGGCCGCCTCACGGGCGAGAGCTTCACCCCCGCGTTCCGCGCCCTGCAGTACGGCGAGATCGGTCTGGCCTTCATCGAGGCGGGCGCGGGCGATTACGTCGGCGGCTTCCACGGCGATGAGCTGGCCACAAGGGCCACCCTGTCGGCTGACGGGCGCGAGGTCGCGCTCGATGCCCCCTCCTTTACCGCCTGCCGTGAGGTCCTCTTCTTTGAGGACAGCGTCATCAACCGCTGCAACACCCCCACCGAGCGCCTCTGCCTGCACGAGCAGGCGTACGCGATGAGCGGCGATACCGTCCGTCTCTCGCAGTACGTCGAGTGGGTGGCCGACGCCCGCCCCCTCACCGCGGCCTTCACCCCGATGCTGACCGTTCAGCGCCTCGATCCCCAACCTCCCCATCGCCGCCTCACCGATACCGTGGAGTTCTTCGACCGTGAGGGCGGTACACTGGTGGCCTCCTTTGACACCACGCCCTACGGCACCGTGGCCCCGACCGACCGCCCCTCCCACGTCCTCGGCGATACCCCCGCCACCGCCGTCCGCGTCAGCGGCAAGGAGAGCGGCTTTACCGCCGAATGCGGTATCACCCCCGCCGAGGGCAGTGCCCTTGACGGCAAGGTGCGCACCAGTCTCTGGCTCCGCTATGGCGACGGCCTTGACAGCAAGGTCTACTTCGACGTCGCCCGCGGTACCGCTCCCACAGCGGGAACGATCTGGCAGGGAGAGATCTACTACCGCCTGACAATGCAAGGGCGGTAAATTCGGGCATAACCGCAAAAAAGGAGCGCTGGAGCGCTCCTTTTTACTATCGCCGTTTTCGCCC
>JAFVYX010000151.1 GCA_017500625.1 Clostridia bacterium
ACGTAATCCCCATCTGCGTTTATTTTTTCGATTACACCGATGTCACCGTTAAAGACTCCCTCGGCCCCCAGGGGATTTTCTACCCATTCCACGCTGTAATTGTTCCTGACCTGCATCACGCGGTCGCCCTCACGGAAGGTGCGGTCGCGGAAGGAGATCTCGGCGGCGCCGTCCCTTTGGGGATTCAACGCTCCCTGCAAAAGCACGTTGAGGGCCTCCGTACCGTTGCCTCCCTTGCGGGAGGGAGTGATGATCTGCAGTTGCTCAAGTATGCTCTCTCCGTAGGCACGGGGCAAACGACGGGCCATCAGATCCAAAACCGTTCCGGCGATCTCGTCCTCCCGGCGCGGAAGAAAAAAGAAATCGTTGTCCTTGACCGAAAGCTCAGGCATTACGCCGAGGTTGATCTTGTGAGCGTTGGTAACGATAAGACTGGATTCCGACTGCCGGAAGATCTCATCAAGTCGAACGGTATTCAACACTCCCGCCGCAAGCAGGTCGCCGAACACGTTGCCGGGACCGACCGAGGGAAGCTGATCGGCATCGCCCACCATGATCAGACGAGCGCCACGCTTCAGGGCACTGACAAGCGCCTCGGCCAGGGGAAGATCGATCATCGAGGATTCGTCAAGGATCACCACGTCCTCCTCTAAGGGATTATCGCGGTCACGGCCGAAGGCAGGCACACTTCCCTCGCCGCGGACCGTCTCGAGGAGGCGGTGTATGGTCTTGGCCTCCGAGGAGGTGGCCTCACTCATTCGCTTGGCGGCGCGCCCCGTGGGAGCGGCCAGCGCCACGCGGTGGCCAAGACTTCCGAAAATGTTGAGAAGCCCCTTGATGATGGTGGTTTTACCCGTACCGGGGCCGCCCGTAAGCAGGAGGATCCCTGAGTGAAGTGCCTCGGTCAACGCCCGCTTTTGCATCGGGGCATAGGTAATGCAGGACTCAACCTCGCAGCGCTCAACAAGTCGATCAATGTCGCGGTAATCGAGAGTCGGGCATTGGCGGTCAATGCTTCTCAGTTTTTTGGCGAGATAGCACTCGGCCTCGTAATAAGAGGCGAGATAAACGTACTCGGTCCCCTCCACCGTGTCGACCACCACAAGGCGGGAGCGCACGGCGGCAAGGAGTGCCGTCGCCACGGTATCCGCGCTCACGTGAAGCTCGGCGGCCGTGGCCTCGATCAGCTTGTCCCTCGGCACCGAGGTATGGCCGTTAGCCGAGGCATTGTACTGCAGAAGATAGGTGAGTCCTGCCAAAAGGCGCTCCTCAGAATCCTCGCGGACACCGAGACTCCTCGCCAGAGCATCGGCGCGTTCAAAGCCGATGCCATAAACCTCGTGGCAGAGGCGGTAAGGATTTTCACGGAGATAATCCACCGAGCGCTGGCCCCATTGCTTATAAATGCGCGTGATGACGTTACTGCCAAAGGTATCGCGGCAGAACATCATCAGATTGCGGATCCCCGATTGCTCACAGAAGGATTCGTGGATTTCCTTGGCGCGTTTGCGTGAGATTCCGGGGATATCCGACAGCCAGTCCGGGTGATTTTCGATCACGTCAAAGCTGTCCTCGCCATAGCGCTCCACGATCTTGATCGCCGTGGCGGCGCCGACCCCGCGTACGGTGCGTGAGGAAAGATATTTCAAGATTGCGGCGGCATCGGTCGGGAGCTTTTTCTCATAGCTCTCCACAAGCAGCTGGCGCCCGTATTCGGCGTGGCGCGTCCAGCTTCCGAAGAGCTCGGCCTCCTCCCCCTCGGAGAGGTAGGGCATATTCCCCACGGCAACCACGAGAGTGCCGTCCTCAGCCAGAAGCTCAATGACGGTATAGTCGTTTTTCTCGTTGCGGTAGATGACAGACTCAACGCTGCCGGCTACCCGACACCTCTCTCCCGAGAGGACGTTTTTTTCTTGTTTCACGGTAATATTCCTCATAGGAGACGTAAAGATCCGCCCCCATAGCGTCAAGCTCCCAAAGGACCTCGGGGCGCAAGGGGCAATCCACAAGTATGACGGGGGCCTCGCTTCCTCGTAGCGCCTGCTCGCAGCGCAGATAGTCGAGCGCCTCCTCCAGCTCGCCGTCAGAATAGCCGAGACGGACGTGAACTCCGTCCGAAAACGGCAATCCCTCCCACGGCCTACGCAAAAGATGACGGCGAAGAAAGGTAAAGAGCCCGTACACCGCAAAGGCGGCGATCACAAGGCACATAAGCTCATATAGCATAACACGCCCTCCGTTGTATAAAGCGTATGCGGAGGGCGTGGCGTATGTTACAAAAGCTTGGAAAGGGCTTGGGCGATGTCGGTCCTTTCCCAAGGAGCGTCCAGATCCTCACGGCCCATATGACCGTAAGCCGCAAAGGCACCGTAGATCGGGCGACGCAGGTCAAAGCGGGCGATGATCGCCGCCGGACGAAGGTCGACAAGCTCGGAAACGCGGTCGGCGATGGCGGCCTCGTCGACCTTGGCCGTTCCGAAGGTCTCGATCATCACGGAAACGGGACGGGCAACGCCAATGGCATAGGCGATCTGAACCTCACAGCGATCGGCAAGTCCCGCCGCAACGATGTTCTTGGCAACGTAGCGGGCGGCATACGAGGCGCTGCGATCCACCTTCGTGGGATCCTTACCCGAGAAGGCACCGCCACCGTGACGGGAATAGCCACCGTAGGTATCAACGATGATCTTACGGCCCGTAAGTCCGGTATCGCCCGCAGGGCCACCAATCACGAAGCGGCCCGTGGGATTCACGTAAAACTTGGTCTCGTCATCGATGAGCTCCTCAGGGATCGTCGGCAGGATCACCGCACGAATGATGTCCTCCTTGAGGGCCTCGACCGTCACGTCGGGATCGTGCTGAGAGGAAACGACAACGGTGTCAACGCGGAGGGGCTTGTCCCCCTCGTACTCCACCGTTACCTGCGTTTTTCCGTCGGGACGGAGATACGAAAGCTCACCCGAGCGGCGCACCTCGGTCAGGCGGCGGGCCAGACGGTGAGAAAGCGAAATGGGAAGCGGCATCAGCTCGGGCGTCTCGCGGCAGGCATAGCCGAACATCAGGCCTTGGTCGCCGGCGCCGATGTTGAGGCCGTCCGTCATCGTGCCCTCCTTATCCTCGGCGCAGCGGTCAACGCCCATCGCGATGTCGGGCGACTGCTCATGGATCGCCGTAAGAACGGCGCAGGTATTGCCGTCAAAGCCGTATTCGCCGCGGTCGTAGCCGATCGCCGTCACGGTGTTACGCACAATGGTGGGGATATCGACGTAAGCTCGCGTGGTGATCTCACCCATAACGGTGACAACGCCCGTGGTGGCAAAGGTCTCGCACGCCACGCGCGACTCGGGATCGGCCCTCAGCATCTCGTCAAGGATCGCGTCCGAGATCATATCGCACATTTTGTCGGGGTGTCCCTCGGTCACGGATTCCGATGTAAACAGTCTCTTGCTCATTGTCTTTTCCTCTTTGGTATTGTATTAGATAA
>JAFVYX010000152.1 GCA_017500625.1 Clostridia bacterium
ACGTTTACGTGGACGTCGAGCAGGGCATTGATGAGCTTGTGGCTCTCATCAAGGAATACGGCTACAAAAAGATCGGATATATCGGTGAGCGCCTGACAAGCTCGCGCCTGCGCCTTCTCAAAAAGGCCATGCGCCGGCAGGGCTTGCCGATCTACAGCAAATACATCGTGCAGGTGGATCGCCGCTTTGCCGCGGGGGGCGCTCAGGGCTTTGATGAGCTGGTGCGCCGCGGTGACGTGCCGGAGGTCATCGTCGCGGGCTATGACTATATTGCCTACGGCGCCATGAAGCAGGCCAAGAGCCACGGCTATCGGATTCCCGACGACGTCTGCTTTGCCAGCTTTGACGATCTTTCCACTGCCGACTATATGGACGTGCCCCTGACGTCGGTGCGTACGCATACCGAGAACGTTACCAAAACGCTTGTGGACCTTTTATTCAAACGGATCGAAAACCGCTACTATCGGGAGCGGCAGGAGATCGTCGTGGGGACCAGTGTGATCCTGCGCGAGTCGCTCTGCCGTGCCGAGGATCGGGCGGTCAAGAATACAAACACTATAATAGATAAGGAGAATCATCATGAGTGAATTAAAGATCGGCTGGGGCGAGGTATCGATCGTTCCCGAGGGCCGTGTTGTCAATCTTGCCGGACAGTTTTACGAGCGCATCACGCGGGAGGTGGAGACGCCCATCACGGTGACCGCACTCGCCATTGAGTCGGGGGACGATGCCGTCATCTTCTGCTCCTGCGACCTCGTTTCGACGAGCAGCGCGCTGCTCGAGGGGGTTCGTGAGCGCCTCGTAGGTAGCGGCATTCCCACCGATAAGATCATCATTTCGGCCATTCACACTCACACCGCCATGAGCTACGGCAAGCGCTCGGATTCGGTCATGGCGGGAAGAAAGGACGCCAAAAAGATCGGCGGTCTTGACGTCCTTCGTGCCATCGCTCCCGAGCTGCAGTACGAGAAGCTGGCCTCCTATGAGGGGGCGGATCTCCTTGACGGAGACGAGGCCTTTGATTTTCTTGCCGACCGCATCGCCGCGGCTGTCCGTACGGCGTGGGAGTCCCGCTCGGCGGGCCTTTACGCGCAGGGCTTCGGCCGTGCCGCCGTCGGTATGTGCCGTCGCGTGTGCTACGATGACGGCTCCGCCAAGATGTGGGGCGATACCGACCTTGCCAGCTTCACCGAGCTTGAGGGGGGCAACGATTCGGGCATTGAGCTGCTCTTTACCTACACCCCCGATAAGCGCCTGACGGGCGCCGTCATCAACGTGGCCTGCCCCGCGCAGGTGCTGGAGCACAGAAGCTTCATCTCGTCCGACTATTTCGGCAAGCTGAAGGCCCTTCTTCGCCGTGAGTACGGTGAGGACTTCCGCGTTCTCGGCATCGTGTCCGCCGCCGGCGACCAGTGCCCGCGCGATATGATCCGTTGGGTAGAGCCCGAAACCCCCATCAATGACCCCAACATCGTGCGCAATAACCCCACCCTCCGCGTGGCCGATCCCTCGATGTTTGACGTTTCGGGCTGCGACCGTGTTGCCCGCCGCATCGCCACCGAGGTGCTGGCCGCCGCCGAGGAGGTCCGTGAGTATTACGGCGAGGGGCTCCTGTGCCATGAGTCGATGATCCTCGATATCCCCGTTCGCCGCGTTACCCCTGCCGAAATGGAGCTTGCCCGCGAGAAGATCGAGGCCTTTGCCAAGGAAGCCAAGGACCGCACGATCAACTATGTGGATAAGGCGCGCCTCCATATCCACGCCGGTGTCATCGCACGCTATGAGGCGCAACAGGAGGTCGAGGTCTATCCCATTGAGATCCACGTTGTCCGCCTCGGTAACGTGGCCTTCGCCACCAACCCCTATGAGCTGTTCCTTGATTACGGCAACCAGATCCGTGCCAGGAGCCACGCTCAGCAGACCTTCCTCATTCAGCTGGCCTGCGGCTCGTTCGGCTACCTTCCGACCGAAAAGGCGGAAAAGGGCAGCCACTATTCGGCCTACGTATCCAGCGGTACCACCGGCCATGTGGGCGGCGACCTGCTCGTCCGCAAGACCGTCAGCACGATCAATCGTCTGATGGAGAAATAACCCAAAAGAGAGCCATACGGCTCTCTTTTTTTCTTTCCGTCTTGAAAAACGCAAGCCCTTCCGTTATAATAAAGAGGAAGCGATCAAAAAAAGAAACCGTCTGAGAGAGACATGGGGCCTCATTGGGATCGAGAAACCGTAAAACTTAAAAAAGGGTGGAAAACGCGCCCCGAGTGTAGTATAATAGAACTATAAATAGAGAGAAAGGGGGAGAGCGCCAATGAAGGGCCTGCTTTGGGGAAAGATCAAGGAAGCGTTGATTTCGGTATTGCCCGTAACGCTGATCGTTTTTCTTCTGAATTTTACGCCGCTTTTGGGCCTTAGCGTGTCCGAGCTCCTGGTTTTCGGTGTCTCGGCAGTCTTCCTCATTCTCGGCATCGGCTTCTTCACCCTCGGCGCGGACGTCGCCATGACGCCGATGGGCGAGCACGTGGGCTCGGGCATCACAAGGTCCAAAAACCTAAAGCTCCTGCTCTTCATCGGCTTTGCTCTCGGCGTTCTCATCACGGTGGCTGAGCCCGATCTTGCCGTCCTTGCGGATCAGGTGGGCAGCAAGCTCATCGTTGTCTTCGTTGGTCTTGGCGTCGGCTTCTTTCTTTTGCTTTCCATACTTAAGATCGTCCTCAAAAAGGATCTCGGGAGTCTGCTCATCTATTTCTATATGGCCCTGTTCGCCCTCGCCCTTCTGCTCGTGGCGTCCTCACCCGAGGGCATGACGCTCCTGCCCCTGTCCTTCGATTCGGGCGGCGTCACCACGGGGCCCATCACCGTCCCCTTCCTCATGGCACTCGGCGTCGGTATCGCCACGACCATCGGCGGCCGCAATTCCAGTGAGAACAGCTTTGGTCTTGTCGCCATGTGCTCGGTCGGCCCCATTCTGGCCGTGCTGCTGCTCAGCTTTTTGAGCGGAGGAAGCATCTCCGCCCCCGGCGTTGAGGATTACGCCTTCTCGGACAACGTCTGGCAGACGGTCGGTCACACGCTTCTGCAAACCACCAAGGACGTCAGTCTGGCGCTCGGGCTTGTGGTGGCCTTCTTCTTCGCTGTCAATGTCATCTTCCTAAAGTTGCCGAGGAAAAAGCTCGTCCAGATCTCGGTCGGTGCCGCCATTACCTACGTTGGCCTCATCGTTTTTCTGACCTCGGTCCACGTCGGCTTTATGCCCGTCGGCTTTAAAATGGGCGTGGAGCTTGCCGCGGCATCGCCCGTGGCCATCACCGCCGTCGCCTTCGTCCTCGGGCTCGTCGTTGTTCTGGCAGAGCCCGCCGTTCACGTTCTCAATAAGCAGGTCGAGGAGATCACCAACGGCACCGTGTCCAAAAGGGCCATGATGATCGCTCTCTCGATCGGCGTGGGGCTCTCCATTTGCCTCTCGGTCGTCCGCATTCTTTGCGGCTTTTCGCTTCTTTATTACCTTGTCCCCGGCTATCTGATCTCGCTCGGACTTTCCTTCTTCGTTCCCAAGATCTACACCGCCATTGCCTTTGACTCGGGCGGAGTCGCGTCGGGGCCCTTGACCTCCACCTTCATTTTGCCCTTTGCGATCGGCGCCTGCGTGGCCGTCGACGGCAATATCCTCTCGGACGCCTTCGGTATCGTGGCCATGGTCGCCATGACGCCCCTCATCACGATCCAGCTTCTCGGCTTCACGGCCATTTCCAAAAAGCGTGTAAGAGAGCGCATTGCCATGCGCCGCTTCCTCGATGAGGACGACGATCAGATCATTCGGTTTTTGTAAGGAGGAGTTATGGCGATACGTAAAATGGAAGAAAAGACAGCGCCGTCGGTCCCCGCACGGCGTCAGCCCTCAAACGTCCGCAAGCTGAAGCTTCTCATTACCGTCGTTGACCGAAGCAAAACGCTGTTTTACGTCGATCTTCTCGAGCAGTTTGAGGTCAACGTCCAGCTGGTCCTTTACGGCCGCGGCACGGCTAACTCGCAGATGCTGGCTCTCCTCGGGCTTGCGGAGGCCGATAAATCGGTCATCATCTCGCATATCCGCAGGGATCGGGTGAAGGAGGCCATGGACACCCTTGAGGAGAAGTTTCACAAGGTGAAAAACGGCAAGGGCGTGGCCTTTACCGTCTCACTTGACAGCATGATCGGTGTCTCGATGTACCAGCTGCTCAGCAACGACAAAACCGGAAGAGAAGGAGAACTATCGTAATGCATAAGGGATACAAATGCGTTTTGGCCATTGTCAATAACGGCTTTGCTGAGGAAGCCATGGAGGCGGCCAGAGCCGCGGGCGCGCGCGGCGGCACCATTCTCCACGCCAGGGGCACCACATCCAAGGAGGCAGAAAAGCTCTTTAATATCACCATTGAGCCCGAAAAGGAGATCGTGATGATCCTCGCCAAGAGTGAGCTGACCGATGCGATCCTCTCGGCCCTCTACCACGCGATCGGCACCTCGACAAACGCGCAGGGCATCGCGTTCGCGCTCCCTGTGGACGAGACCGTCGGTCTCCATAAGGAGTGAGGAAAAATAAAAAACACGGCAATCCCAAGGATTGCCGTGTTTTTTACTACCGTTTAGTCGGTCACGTAGGGAAGCAGGGCGGCCTGACGGGCGCGCTTGATCGCGGACGTCAGCTCACGCTGATGCTTCGCGCAGGTGCCGGACATGCGGCGGGGAAGGATCTTGGCACGCTCCGAGATGTACTTGCGGAGGCGGGCAACGTCCTTGTAATCGATGACCTCGATCTTTTCCGTGCAGAAAGCGCAGACCTTCTTTTTACGTCTCATGTTGTTGGGACGGAAGGGGTGCGGCGCATCGTTTCTTTCCACTGAACTTTTCCTGACCTTTCCGGCTCAAATACTGGCGGTGTGCGGTATGAGCCTTTTCGCACACCGTGAAGTTGTTGTTGTTTTGATCGCGGGATCAGAAGGGGAGACTGTCGTCGGCAGGCATTTCTTCAAAGCTTGCGGTGTTGCCGGCCGCGTAAGAGGGAGTGCCGTACGCCTCGGGCGTGTACTGGGTGTTGTTTCCGCCGGCGGCGGGAGCATCGCCCTTGGACTCCACAAAGGAGACCTCATCGGCCACGACCTCGGTAGCGTAATGGCGGGTGCCCTGCTGGTCGGTCCAGCTACGCGACTGCAGCTGTCCGCAGACCAGGATCGGACGTCCCTTCTTGAAATAGCGAGCCACAAACTCCGCGCTCTGACGCCACGCCACAACGGTGATAAAGTCGGCAGACTGCTGCTGGCTCTGGCCGTCCTGGGCATTGCTTCTGGCAAAGCGGCGGTTGACCGCGAGCGTAAAGCGGCAAACGCTGATCATGCTGGGCGTCTGCTTGAGCTCGGGGTCGGCGGTAAGGTTACCGATCAGAATAACTTTATTGAAACTTGCCATGAGATGTCACTCCTTCAAATTTACTCGGCCGCAGCTTCCGCGGGAGCTACGGTCTCTGCCTCTTTGGCAGCGGCGGGCTTCTTCGCAACGGCAACGGTGGTCATCGAGCGCAGGATACCGTCAGTGATACCAAGCACACGATCCATTTCCGCAGGGAAGTCCGCGGCAGCACGGTAGGACACAACGACGAAATACCCTTCGGTAAGGTCGTTGATGGGGTACGCAAGACGGCGCTTGCCCCACTCGTCCACAGACTCTACCGTGCCGTTCGCGCTCGCAAGAGCGGTGAACTTTTCAACGAGAGCTTTGATCTCTTCCTCGGCCAGGGCCGCGTTGATCACGATGAGAGTTTCGTACGAACCGATTCTTTTCTCCATCAGAATACACCTCCTTATGGTCTTTATCGGGGACCGTCGCAACGATCCCAAGGAGCTTGACTGTAAAACTACAGTCCAAACTATTTTATAATTATACAGAGTATTTCTGTACTTGTCAAGGGGGTTTCTTCAAAAAACGCAAATTTTTACGTTTCTCCGCTCTCGGTCGCGGTTTTGGCAGCGCCTTCGCTGGCCTCGGCCTCGGCCGCGGTCCTTTCCCCCTCGGCCTCGGTCGTCTTCTCCTTGGCGCGGAGGTGGCGACTCATATCGAACGCCTCGTATTCCGAAAGCGCCGTGGGCAGACCGCGGCGATTTAAGAGGTGGATCGAGAGGGCCTTAAAGGCGTTCTGCACCGTCGCCCACACGGGAATGGCGATCAGCATGCCGAAAATGCCGAGAAGCCCGTAGCCGATGAGCATCAGAACGATCGTGGCGCCCACGTTCGGGCGGAGCGCCTTGTGGGGCATCGTGCGCGGCTCAATGAGCAGGTTGTCAAGGACCTCCAGCGCAGCAAGGATCCCCAGCACGGGGAGCGTGTAGGCGGGCATCGTAAAGAGCAGCACGAGGGCGCAGAGGAAGAAGGAAAGGAGCGTTCCGAACACGGGAAAGAGGTTCAAAACGGCAATCACCAGAACGAGAAGGGCGTAAAAGGGAATGTTGAAAATGCGGAAGAAGAAGTACGAGGTAGCGCCGAGGAAGAGCGCGGACAAAAGGCGCGAGGCCATGAATTCGGTGAAGTTTGAGTAAAGGCGCTTTATGAACATCGAGAAGCGGTGCGCCCCGCCCGTGGGCAGGAAGGCGGCTACCATTTTACCGCAGATGCAGCCCAGCATGCGCCGCCCCGCCAGAAGATAGATCGAGATCACAAGGCCGAGAAGAATATCAAAGGCCTCCCCCACCACTCCCGTGAGGAGAGAGGTAGCCATACCCGCCACGTCGGTGCTGATAAGACGGCCAAAGGCATCTCTCACAAAGGAGAGGATCGAGTCGGTCATATCGTGCAAAAGCTCGGAGCCCTCAAGGAAGGAGCGCAGGGCGTTCTCGATCCCCGAGAAGGAGGAGGCGAGCGTTGAGGAGAGCTCGCCCACCGTATCGATCATCGGAGGAATGACGCCGAGAAGAATGATGCCGAGGATAAGAAAGGCACCGAGGTACACGGTCAGGAGAGAGAGGGCGGAGACGAGGCGCGGGCGCGCCGTCTTCTTCTCGAATAGGCGTGAGTATGCCCGTGTGGTGACGTTGGCAAAGGGATAGAGCACCAGCGAGAGGAAGATGCCGTAGGGGATCGCCTTGACGGCGCTCACAGCATCGCCGACAAGGCCGAGAATGTCGCCAAGTCGGAAAACGATCACGCCGAAAAGGAGGGAGACAACGGCAACGCCAAAGCCGTAGAGGCCGATCGTCAGGTAATGCTTGTCAAGCTTTAAGCGCTTCATGCTTTGTCCTCCTTTCGGGGTTCTTTGGTATCGGTGCCGCTCTGCGGAGCGCCCGCGGCTTCTCCGTGCGTTCGGTAATGCGAGACCGAGAAGACCGCGCTGTAGGCCTCGCGGCTGATCGGCAGCCCGCGCCTCGCCAAGCGTGCGTGCACCGTACGGCGCACGAGCATATAGATGACCGAGAACAGGGGGATCGCGATCAGCATACCGAGAATGCCGAGCCAACCGCCGATCGCGGTGATGGCCAGAATGACCCACATGCTGTTGATGTTGGTGGTCTTGCCGATGATGCGGGGGTTAATGAAGTTCCCGTCGATCTGTTGGACGATCAGGATCAGCGCAAGGAAGAGGAACGCCTTGAAGACGTCCTGCGTGAGAATGATGAAGAAGGAGGGGATCGAGCCGATGAAGGGGCCGAAGTAGGGAATGATGTTGGTGACTCCCACCACAACGCTCACAAGGCCCGCGTACGGCACACCGAAGACGGTGAGCAGGAGGAAGACCTCGCACCCCACAAGAAGCGAGTCGAACACACTTCCCACGAGATACCGCCCAAAGGTGCGGTTGGCAAACGCCAGAATGTCGGCCGCCTCGGCGTAGGCGCGCGACGGCAGGATCGCCGCGGCGGTGCGCTTGAGCCCCGCCGTCCAGGTCTCCTTGTGGATCAGCATAAAGAAGGAAAGCACCGAGGAGAGCGTCAGCGTAGCCACCGCGCCCGCCACGGTCGAGACGATCCCCGTCAAAAGTGTGGCCGCAACGTTAAGGAGACGGTCGGCATTCTTTCGGATAATATCGGAAAGACTTTCGGCGTTCACAAGGTTCAAGGCCTCGTCTGCCCAGGTGACGGCCTTGAGGATAAAGCCCGTCAGATTCCCGATCAGATTTTCATAATTGTTGATGAGCTCGGGAAGCACGAGAAGGAGCATTCCCGCGATCACGGCAAGGATCAGAAGGTAAGAGAGCAGCAGCGAGAGCACGCGCTTCGTGATCGGCGGTATGTGGCGGAGGCGGTCCACCCAGCCGAACACGTAGCGCTCGCCAAGCTTCATGAGGGGGTTGCAGAAATAGGCAAGCACCAGGGCGATCGTCACGGGGCGCAGGACCGCCAAGAGGTCCGAAAGCGCCGTCCGTATCGCCTGGAAGCGCACGCCAAAGGCCACCACGAGGATCACAGCGGCGATCCCCAGCGTGGCGTGAATGGCAATCGACATATATTTTTGGTTGTAGAGCTTTTTCAACATAGGCGGCTCCAATACGTAGTAAGTATATTTATTATAGTACAGACCGATGAGGAAATCAAGCGCTCCCCGAAAAAAACTTTCCCTCGGAGGAAAAAGGCGGAGGAAGTCGCGTGCTCCCCCCTTGCAAAAGGCGGACGGGTGTGGTATGATGGAGGAAGAAAAAGAAAGGGGAGGCGATAGCGTGCGCATTTTCGGGAGGGCCTATGCTAAGATCAATCTGTACCTTGACGTCACGGGACGCCGTCCCGATGGCTTTCATACCCTTCGCTCGGTCATGCAGACGGTCGGGCTTTCCGATTCGGTCGCCGTTGACGTTATGCCTGCGCGCGAGCCGAGCGTAACGCTCACCGTCCGCGGTCGCTACCGTGTGTCCGTTGGAGAGGGGAACCTCGCCCACCGCGCCGCCACCCTCTATATGCGAAAGGCCGCTATGCCGTTCCGCGTCCATATTACGATCGACAAAAGGATCCCCGTGGCCGCGGGCCTTGGCGGTGGAAGCGCCGATGCCGCCGCCGTTCTGCGCGCCCTCAACCGCGCCTCATATAATCGCCTCGGCGAGGGGCGGCTTGCGGAGCTTTCGGCCGCGCTCGGCTCGGACGTGCCCTTCTGCCTTTTCGGCCATACCCGTCTCTGTGAGGGACGGGGCGAGGTGATGCGCGCTCTGCCCGCGCCGCCCCCCCTTCCCCTTGTCATCGCTCCGTCGGGTGAGCGCGTCTCCACCCCCTCGGCCTTCGCGGCGTTGGACGACCTCTACAACGGCTTCTCGGACGGCCGTGAGCACGGCGACCTCTCGGGCTTTCTTGACGCACTCTCCCAGAAAAACACCGATATTTTGACAACAAAACTATACAACATCTTCGAGGAAGCCGTGCTTCCCGATTGCCCCGAGGCACAAAAGCGGAAGCAGCACCTGGCCTCGCTTGGCGCCCTCGGCACTCTGATGAGCGGTAGCGGCCCTACCGTCTTTGGTATCTTTCCGACCGCGGCCGCCGCCCACGAGGCCGCCGCCGCCCTCGGTGACGGCGCCGTAGCCACGGCCACGGTCTGATCCTGCCCCACTCCGTGTTGTCGCGGGTTCCCCCTCACGTCCTCAAGGGAGCGCTGATTTTGCGCTCCCTTTCTTTTCGTTTTCGATTGACAGCCACGCGAAAAGGTGATATAATATCATAATACCGAGATATAAGCTTTGCGGAGGGAGGTGCGCACATGAAGGACGGCTATACCGACAAGGAGCGGGACGCCTTTTGGGACATTTCACGCCTTGTACCGCAGAAGCGCTCCGCGCCTCCTCGCTCGCCTATCGGTGGCGTGCCGCTCCCCACGGTTGAGGGGATCCCCTCGGCCACCGCGGGCGCCGTTCCCACCGCCGAATCGCGCCAAATCACTCAAAAAAGACCGCTGTCTGACGATGTGACCGAGACGACCTACGTCCCTGCGGACAACCCTCTGATCCGTTCGGTCACCGTGAAAAGGAGCGTGGGCGGCTATAGCTTTTACGCTCAGTTTCTCCGCGATGCCGAGCGGTATTTCGACACCCCGGGCACGCCCTGCGAGTACGCCCCGTATTTCTCGTTCACGCCGCAGTACAACCAGCTCTCGCCCGCCCAGCTCTCCTATTATTTCTACCTGAGGAACGAGGTGCGCGCGGGCCGCTATCCGCGCGCCGATAAGGGCTATTTCTTCCTGCTCGTCTACGAGATCATTCATCTTGAGGGGCGCATTCCGCCCGAGGAGGGAAGCCGCCTGCTTGCTGCTCTCTGGGGCGCCTATCGCACAGAGCTTGACGGCATCGACCGCTATATGATCCCTTGGCTTTCCGACTATTGCCTGCTCCACGGCGTGCCCTGTCCCCCCGACCTTGCGGACGGCTGCCTTGCCGCCGCGGGCGAGTGTGACGGTACTGAGTTCTATTTCGGCGCGGCCGCCGAGGCCACCCCTTTGGGCGTGCGCCGCCTTCTGGCTCTCTCCTCGGATTACCGCTTTGAGGCCAGCCGTGCCGCCACCGAGGAGACCCGCCCGCTCTTTGCCCGCCACATCACGGGCGCTATGGAGCGCGTTTTCCGTTATTTGCTATCCACGGGCGTGCTTGCCCTCTCCGACCGTCCCGAGCGCTTCTCGCGCCGCGCGTTTTCGGGCTCGCTCTGCTCTCACAACGTCCGCGCCGAGCTTTCGGTCGAGTATGTCTCTCTCCGCCGCAGTGAGGGCTGGCGCCGCACCGTCACGCTGGCGGTCAAATACGCTGAAAACTGCGTCCGTGCCGCCCTCGGGATCCGCGCACGCCTCTCGGTCTCGGCCCTTTCTCCCGAGGTCCGCGCCGTCATCGACGGCTACTTTGCCTCCGTGCGCTCGACGCTGCCGCGCCGCGGTCCCGAGCCGCCCCCCGCCCCCGCCTACGAGCGCCTTTACGATGCTCCCGACCGTGGCCTCGACACCGCCCGCGCCGCCGACATCGAGGCCGCCTCGTGGGCTCTGACACGTCGCCTTGTCGAGGACGGCGAGGCCACGCCCCTCACCCCCCCTGCGCTTGCGCCCACGACTCCCTCCGTGACCGTACCCGTGCCCCCGTCCGCCGTGCGGGGCGCCCTCGCCCCCCTCGGCGCCCCTGTGCCCGAGGCGCGCACCACCCCGATCCCCACAGCTCCGTCCATGGTTGCGTCCACCCCTACGGCATCGCTCGTCGCCGCGGCCACCTCCGCCACCCCTGCCGAAACCGCCGTCGCCCGCGGGGTCGCCGCCTATTTGGAGGGGGGCGTCACCCCCACCGCCGTCGCCCGTGCCCTCGGCCTTCCCGAGGCGCTCCTGGCCGACAAGATCAACGAGGCCTTTCTCGTCGACTATGGTGACGTTTTGCTCGAGCCGTCAAGCG
>JAFVYX010000153.1 GCA_017500625.1 Clostridia bacterium
AGGACACGCTGGGAAGGACCTGGCAGTGCGGCACCGTCCAGCTTGACTTCCAGATGCCCCAGAACTTTGAGCTGGAATACACCGACGAAAACAACGAAAAGCAGCGTCCCATTATGGTCCACCGCGTTTGCTACGGCTCGATCGAGCGCTTTATCGGCATTCTGACCGAGCATTTTGCGGGCAAGTTCCCCGTGTGGCTGGCGCCCGTGCAGGCCAAGGTTCTTCTTGTCTCCGACAAGGTGGCCCCCTACGGACGCGAGATCTATGAGGCGCTCCGTGCCGAGGGGATCCGCGTGGAGCTTGACGACCGCAACGAGAAGATCGGCTATATGATCCGCGAGGCACAGGTCGTTGGCCGCGTGCCGTACATGCTGGTCATCGGTCAGAAGGAGGCCGAGGAGGGCAACGTTTCGATCCGTAACCGTGACACCACGGAGACCGAGACGATGCCGCTTGCCGACTTCATTACCAAGATCAAGAAAGAGATCCGCGAGCGCGTATAAGCGAAAAGGTGGCAGCATTCCCTGCCACCCTTTTGAAGAAAGGAGCTTACCATGAAGAAAACCGACGTCATCTTTTCCTTTGATACCGAGGATTTCACCTCAAGCTCCGCTCAGGACGCCGTAGTCCGTGAGGCCGAGATCCTGCGCGAGGAGGGCGTGCGCGGCGGTTTTTGCCTTGTGGGGCTTCTCGCCCGTCAGCTCGGCGCTTGGGGGCGCGAGGACGTCAGAGAGGCGCTTTCGCACCACGATCTTCTCAGCCACAGCTACGGACACAGCTTGCACCCCACGATCAACGAATACACCGACGTTGCCGACTTCTCTGCCGCGAGAGCCGAGGTTCTCCGTCAGGAGACCGAGGCGCTCCGTCTCATTGAGAAGTTCACGGGGCGCACCGACATTCTCGGCGGCTGCCCGCCCGGGAACCAGAAATCCTACGTGGCGATGTACGCCTACGCCGATATGGGGCTGCCGATCTACGCCGACACCTTTTGCGATACCGCCGATGGACGCGGCGCCTATTACTGCAACATCTACCATACAAAGTACACCTTTTGCATGGAGAGCTTCTTTAACGATGACTCCGACGAAGCGATGACACGCGCCCTCGATGCGCTGGCAACACAGCGCCGTGCGATCTGCTACACCCACCCGAATTCGGCGATGTACTCGGAATTCTGGGACAACGTCAACTACTACAAGGAAAACAAGCACCCCTTTGGAGAGTGGGAGGAGGCGCCGAGACGCTCCCCGGCCGACACCGAGCGCTTTTATGCGAGCATTCGCCGTTTTATTCAGAGGATCAAGGCCGACGGGCGCTTCCGCATCACGAGCTACCGCGAGCTTTGCGACCGCTTGGCCAAGGAGCCGCCGCGCACGGTGCGCCGCACCGACATTCCCGCGATCCGCGAGGCGCTTCGGCGTGATTTCTCGGCGCCCCCTACCCCCACGCTTTCGCTTTCCGACGTCTTTCTTGCCTGCCGTGAGCTTCTCACGGGCAAGGAGGAGCATGTCTGCGGCAAGGTCTACGGCTTCCTTGAGACGCCGTACGCCGTTACCGAGCCGCTGACCGTCACAAGGGCGGAGATGGAGGCCTCGGCGGCCGCGATGGACACCTCGAGCTTTCTTCCCACAAGGATCGACGTGGGGGACAAGGTGCTTGGTCCTACCGATTGGCTGATGGCGGCCCTCGATATCCTTGCGGGCGAGGAAATGGCACGCGTTCTGCCGAAGCCCCAGCTTCCCCCGCTCGACGTTCTTCCCGCCGTTAAGACCGCGGCCTTTCGCGGCGGCTGGGTGCAGAGCGACAGCTTTCGTGACGAATACCTCTCGGACCGACTGCGGCTCCAGATCTTTACGCTGCGTTTTGCCGAGGAAGCATAAGAAAAAAGCCGCAAAAGCGGCTTTTTTCTTATGTACGGTGCTTCTTCCCCGCGGTGCCGCGCCCGGCGCCGCGGCGCGGCGTCTGTGCGGGCGTACGACGAGTCGAGGGACGGCCGCCCTTGCCTCTCGCCTCAAACAGTGGGGGGCGCTTATCGGGAGGAACGAGGCAATCCTTGCCCGTACCGATGAGATCGGCTCGACCGGCGCGGCGGAGGGCAGCACGGACCTTATCGTAGTTCTCGGGGCGGAAATACTGGAGGAGCGCCCGCTGCTCGGCCTTTTCCTCGGGCGTTTTGGGCACGTACACGCGCTCCATGGTCTCGGGGTCGAGCCCCGTATAGAACATGCAGGTGGCAGAATCAGAAAACGC
>JAFVYX010000154.1 GCA_017500625.1 Clostridia bacterium
TCTTGAGGAGCTCTATTCCACCGACCTTTCAACGGGTGCTTTTAAGGTTGGCGAACGCCACGTCCTCTTTTTCTCCGTCAACTCACTTCGTGAGGAGTTTCTGCCGAATAGAGAACGCCTGCTTCCCCAGGTCGTTCGCTTGCTCCTTTCCGTTGTGTTTGCGCCCTATATTGATGGAACTACGGGCGTTTTTTCCGATGAGTACGTAGAGGGCGAGAAGGTAAACGCCTGCCGCGCCATCGCCTCGCTTCAAAACAACAAATCGAGCTATGCAACGCTTCGTTGCGTTTCTCTTATGTGCCGCGGCGAAGCATACGCCGTACATGAATGGGGAAACGAGAGCGAAACGGCCAAAATCACCCCGGCCGCGCTCTTTGATACCTATCGCCGCGTTCTCTCCGAGGCCCAACTTGAATTCTACTATGCGGGAACGGCCGACACTGAAGCGATCCAGGAGATGATCCGCAAAGAGATCGCGCCGATTCGCCGTCACCCTCTGAATCTTCCTGCGACAGCCGTCCCTCGCTCCGCTAAGAAAACGCGCAAATACACGGAAAAGGCGATGATCGTGCAGGGGAAGCTTTGTATGGGCTTCCGCACAGGAATCACGATGACCGATGAGGATGTCGCCGCCTTTTACCTTTTTCACGCTATATACAGCCAATTCCCAAGCTCAAAGCTCTTTATGAACGTCCGCGAGCGCCTGAGTCTTTGCTATACCTGCGGCTCTGCCGCCGAGCTTTCCAAGGGGATCCTGCTTGTAAAAGCGGGGATCGACAACAAAAACAAGCGCAAGGCCGTCCACGAGATCCTGCGCCAGCTCCGCAGGATGCGTGCGGGGAAGTTCACCGAGGATGAGATGCTTCTCGCAAAGCAGATGCTGGCCTTTCATATCCGTTCGATCGAGGATGAGCCTGCCGCAGTCCGTCGCTGGTATCTCGGCCGCTCACTTTCCGGGATATCGCAGACGCCCGAAGAGCTGTGGGAGGCGATCGATCGCGTTACTGCGCGCGACGTAGTAAGGGTGGCTAAGCGCCTTTCCTTGGATACCGTCTATTTCCTTCGTGGAACCGAGACAACGGGAGAGGAGGCCGACGATGAGTAACCCCATTCTTGTAAAAAGCGAGCATCTTCGTGAGGAATATTACCATCTCCGCCACGAAAGCGGCCTTGAGATCTACGTTTTTCCGAAGAAGCTCTCAACGGCATACGCCGCTCTTACCGTACGCTTTGGCTCGTTGGATAACGTCATTTTCTCTGAGGAAGACGGGGAATTCTTGGTGCTTCCCGACGGCGTTGCCCATTTTCTTGAGCATAAGATGTTTGAGAACGAGGACCACGTGGATACCTTTGATAAGTTTTCTGCGATCGGCGCCTCGGCTAACGCCTATACGTCGACCGACGTGACCTCTTACCTGTTCTCGGCCTCGCAAAATCTCGGGGAAGCGCTCAAGATCCTCTTCGATAGCGTTCTTCACCCGTACTTTACCGAAAAGAACGTAGCTAAGGAGCAGGGGATCATAGCGCAGGAGATCAAGATGTATGACGATTCTCCCGCCAACCGTCTCTACTATGCGCTCCTTGAGCTCCTTTACGAGACCCACGGGATCCGTACCAACATCTGCGGCTCCTGCGAATCGATCGCCGAGATCACGCCTGAGCTGCTCATGCAATGCTATCGCACCTTTTACCGTCCCGACAACATGGTGCTGATCGTATGCGGCGACGTTTCCTTTGATGACGTGACCAACGCGGTAGAGGG
The DNA here is from genome assembly GCA_017500625.1 of Clostridia bacterium. Next base: position 1,763 of record JAFVYX010000154.1, read on the forward strand.
GTGCCTCCCCGAGACTGCGCCTCGGGCGCCGATCGTACGAAAGGAGCCCGAGGAACGCCGTGCGATCGTCAAAAAGCATGCGGAATTCTCTATGGACATCGCCCGTCCCAAGCTTTCGGTTGGCATCAAGGATACCGCCATTCCCGAAACGCCCGAGGCGCGGGAGCGCCGTGCGCTCATGCTCAACCTGGCTGCCGATCTCTATTTCGGGGAGTCCTCCCACTTCTTTGACCGTCTGTACCGTGCCGGGCTGATTACCAGAGATTTTGACGTTGGCTATGAATCGACCCGCGGCTGCGGCCATATGCTGTTCAGCGGTGCCACCGACGATACCTCCCGCCTCCTTTCCGAGATCCTCGGTGAGGTGGACGCCATTGCGGCAGGGAAGTCCCCGTCTAAAGAGGACTTTGAGCGTCTCTTGCGTGTGCATTACGCCGAGTATATCAAAAGCTTCGATAACACCGAGGCGATCGCCACCTCTCTCCTTGACGCCGTTATTGACGGCGTGGAGCTTTTCAAGACGGGAGAGGCGCTGGCCTCGATCACGCTTGAGGAGCTTCTCACCACGGCCCGCGCCTTCTTCCAAAAGGACGCGCTGGCTTCGGTCATCATCAACCCCACGAATGGGAGGAAGTAACTATGTTAAGGATCTCATACGTGTCCTTCCCGGGTCTCGGGATCGACGAGTTTGCGCTTAACAGCGTGGCCTTCACGGTGTTCGGTCACCCGATCGCCTGGTATGGCATCATCATTACGATGGGCATCGTATTGGCGACGCTTTACGTGATCCACCGCGCGAAGCAGGAGGGCATCAGCGTTGATGATGTGCTCGACCTCGGCATTTACGTCATTCTCTTCGGCGTTCTCGGCGCTCGTCTCTACTTTGTTCTCACGTCTCTTTCGCTCTTCGACAGCTTTTGGGATATCTTTAAGATCTGGGAGGGCGGTCTCGCCATTTACGGTGGCGTCATCGCCGGTGCCTTGACGATCTTCCTGTTTTGTCGCATCAAAAAGAAGAGCTATGGCCAGTTCTTCGATATGGTGGCTCCAGCCGTCATGCTCGGCCAGATGATCGGGCGGTGGGGCAACTTCATGAACGGCGAGGCCCACGGCGGTGTCA
>JAFVYX010000155.1 GCA_017500625.1 Clostridia bacterium
AGTGGCTGGAGGTCGAAAACCACCGTGGCGGTAAGAAGTATACCGAGCGGTTTATGCGCGGCGGTGTGTGCCGTCCCTTTACCTGTGAGGGGGATACCGATCGCCACGGCCTGACCGTCACCTTCAAGCCGGATGCCACGATCTTTGAGGACGTGGTGTTTGACTTTGAAAGAGTGCTGACCCGTATGCGTGAGCAGGCATTTCTGAATGCGGGCGTCCGCATTGTGCTTGCCGACCGGCGCGAAGGGCAGGAACAGGAGGTCGAGCTTTGCTACGAGGGCGGTATCCGCAGCTACGTCGAGTACCTCAACGCCCAGAAGCACGTGGGGCTCATCCACCCCGATATCGTCTATATGAAGGGGGAAAAGGACGGCATCACCGCCGAGGTCGCCCTGCAGTACTACGATTCGTATAACGAAACGCTCGTGTCGTTTGCCAACAATATGGCCACGGTCGAGGGCGGCACGCACGAGGCGGGCTTCAAGTCGGCCATTACCAAGGCGATCAACGATTACGCCCGCAAGATCGGGCTTCTCAAGGACAGCGAAAAGAACCTGTCGGGTGAGGACGTGCGCGAGGGCATCACCGCCGTCATCTCGGTCAAGCTCCAGGACGCGCAGTTTGAAAGCCAGACCAAGGCAAAGCTCGGCAACTCCGAGGTGCGGTCGCTCGTGGATGCGATCGTCTCCCGCAAAATGGAAGAATACTTTGATGAGAACCCTGCCTCCGGCCGTTCGATCATCGAGAAGGCCCTCGCCGCCTTCCGCGCCCGTGAGGCGGCAAGAAAGGCCCGCGAGCTGACCCGCAGAAAGAGCCTGCTTGAGGGCTCGGCCCTCCCCGGTAAGCTCAAGGACTGTCAGGAGCGCCGCAAGGAGCTGACCGAGATCTATCTTGTAGAGGGTGACTCGGCAGGCGGCTCTGCCTCCGACGGGCGTGACTCGCGCTTCCAGGCGATCCTGCCCCTGCGCGGTAAGGTTTTGAACGTAGAAAAGGCCACCCGCGCCAAGGTCTACTCGAACGTCTCGATCATCCCGATCATTCAGTCGCTCGGCTGTGGGATCGATGAGGAGTTTGATATTGAAAAGCTCCGCTACGGCAAGATCATTCTGATGGCCGATGCCGACGTGGACGGCGCCCACATCCGCGTGCTGCTGCTCACCTTCTTCTTCCGCCATATGAGAAAGCTGATCGAGGAAGGGCACGTGTATCTCGCACAGCCGCCGCTTTATAAGATCAAAAAGGGTAAGACCGAGCGCTACGCCTTCTCGGATGCCGAGAGGGATGAGATCATTGCCGAGCTTGGCGGGAACATTGAGGCCGAGCGGTATAAAGGTCTTGGTGAAATGGACGCCGACCAGCTCTGGGAGACCACAATGAACCCCGAGACCCGTACCCTGCTCAAGGTGGAGATCGACGATGCGATCCTTTGCGATCAGGTATTTTCGCTCCTTATGGGCGATGCGGTCGAGCCCCGCCGTGAATTTATTGAGCAGAATGCGAAGTTCGTCGAAAACCTTGACGTGTAAGGAGAAACAAAATGGAGCATAAGGCACAGGGCGAGGATCTTTCCTTTCCCCAACAGAAAATAGAACAGCGCTTTATGGAGCGCGAGGTGCGCCAGGCGTTCCTTGAATATTCCATGAGCGTGATCACCTCCCGCGCACTCCCCGACGTGCGCGACGGTATGAAGCCCGGTCAGCGCCGTATTATGTACGCGATGCATGAGGACGGGCTTACGGCCGATAAGCCCTTCCGCAAATCGGCTACCACGGTTGGTAACGTGCTGGGCCGGTACCACCCGCACGGTGACGCCGCCGTTTACCAGACTATGGTAAGAATGGCCCAACCCTTCTCTCTGCGCTATCCTTTGGTCGAGGGCCACGGTAACTTCGGTAACGTGGACGGTGACGGCGCGGCCGCCTACCGTTACACCGAGGCGAGAATGGC
>JAFVYX010000156.1 GCA_017500625.1 Clostridia bacterium
AGTGGTCGACCAACGGCCCTGCGAAGCGCAATACCTTCTACCTCTACAACGCCATCGAGGCCCTGGACGCTCCCGGCGAGTGGTTCCTTGACCGCGAGACCGGTATCCTTTACGTCTATCCCGACGGAGACCTTGAGACCGAGGGCGCGGCCTTCTCGAGCACCGAGGCGTTTGCGATGCTCCATACCTCCTTGGCCTCCTACGTTGTCATCGACGGTATTCACATCAACGGCTCGAACTCCTACGGCATCTGGCTGGGCGGCGGTAACGATACCATCGTTCAGAGAGTCGAGATCGCCAACACCAAAAAGTCGTGCATTTACGGCTCGGGCAAGCGCATGGCCGTCCTCAACTCCGACTTCTCGCGCTGCGGCAGCGCTATGGTCCAGATCGGCCGCTCCTCGGCCATCTGGTCGATGATCCCCGACCGCAACGTCATTCAGAACAACTACTTCCATGACGCCCTCCCGACGGTGCAGGCCGGCTCCGGTCTCTCGGGCTGCGGCAACGTCACCTCGCACAACTACTATCAGAACACGGTCATCTCGGGCGGTGGCTACGAGTGCATCGTAGAGTATAACCGCTTTGAGGGCGGTAGCGCGGACGTCGTTGACGGCGGTATGATCTACGTCGGCGGCTCGAGCGCCAAGTACAACCACTATCGCTTCAACGTGTTCCATATGTTCAACGCCACGCACAACGCGATCTACAACGATACGATGAACTCGGATAACTACGCGTACTACAACATCGTGTCGACCATCGGCTCGCGCTCCAACTCCAACAAGGCCTGGTACTCCTCGACGGGTATGGGCAACGTCTGCTACGGTAACCTCTTTATTCTCCGTAACCCCTATCAGGTCGCAGCCGCCGGTGCTGTGGGCGGTGATGAGGGTGACGTGATCCTCCCGGCCGGCAACGGTGACAGATACAACCAGTCCGCGCTCTTCTATTATCACTTCGGCGCCGACTGGGGATCGGGCACCAAGGGCGCTTACACTTTTGTGGCCCACGACGAGTTTGCCTTTGACGGTATCGATGGGAACGAGACCAAGATCCTCAATCTTGACAAAGACAACGCGCAGATGACGGCCAGACAGTCGCTGGCGGGTCACTGGTGGCCGGATCATAAGGACAGCGAGTACAACAACCGCTACAACAGCACCTCGTGCGACGTTGCAAAGCACAAGGAGAGAACTCCCGCCTACATGAACCACCTGCTTGGCACCAAGCTGGTGCGCGATGCGGCCAACGATCCGTCCGAGACCTACGACGTGAAGTACTTCTACGCGCCGTGGTACCTCTGCGGTGAGACCTACACCGCCACGGGCCTGCCGACCGACATGATCGTCACGATCCCCGAGTACCGCTACGTTGAGGACGATGCGTCCGGCAATCCCCACTACGTCACCGTGGAGGAGCACTATGTGCCCGTCGGTGAGGACGGCGAGATCACCCTCACCTATGAGGAGCTGGGCGCCATGGAGCGTCTCCGCCGTCAGCCCGCCTACTGCGTCATTATGAACAACGTCGTTCTCGGCGGTACGCCGATGAAGAACGCGACGGGCGGTATGGGCGATTCCTCCTCGCTCGTTGACGTTGCCAAGGTCCTGACTGATGACTGCTCGTCCTACATCGGCTACGTTCCTACGGCGATGATCGAGAACAACTTCTACTACTACTATTATCCGGACATCGTGCCGTACGCCGATGAGTTCGAGTACGATGTCACGCCCCAGATGTGGGAGAACTTTGCTAGCGGCGAGATGGTCGGGGCCACGGGTCAGATCGACCTTGAGGCCATGTACATCTTCCCCGACTTCCACAAGGGCATGACCGGCCCTGTCCATTGGACGGACGACGATTACTTTGACGTCTTCGACCACAACTACTACGACTTTATGGGCTGGATCGGCGACTGATCCAAGCAAAAGATCCCCTATGCGCCTCGGCGCATAGGGGATCTTTTTATCCTTGCGCCCCCGTTTCCCCGCGGTGCCGAAGCCCCGAGGACGAACGCCTGCCGTTGGGATCTCGGTAAGACCTCGGCGCATACGGCGCGCCCTTTCTTCATATTCATATATATAGAAAGGGGGTGGCGTATGAAACGGTGGATCTGTTTTCTTCTTGCCCTGCTTCTGCCGTTGGGTCTTCTTTCCTGTCGGTCGGCGTCCAAGGAGAGCGCCGCCGACCGTCTTGACGGCTGGCTTTCGGAGATCGGGACGCCCCCTGCGGGGGCGGTCTACCTCTCGTCGCTCCCCCTCTACGGGGAGAACGGAGCGGCGCGCCCCCTCAGCGAGGAGCTGGTGACGGCGCTTTATGCCCGTGCCGATGGCACCTGCGAATACAGCGACCGTGTGGAGGAGGCCGCTGTGTACCTTTCCGGCCGCCCCGATCTGCCCTTTGAGGCCGCCGTCCTTCTCTGTTATGGGAGCGCGGATACCGAGGCGGTGGCCGCGATGTGTCTGCGCCGTGTGCGCCTCCTTTCGCAAAACGGCCTCGCCGATCCCGAGAGTGCTCGGATAGAGTGCCGCGGCCGCGCCGTCTATTTCCTTATTCGCGGAAAGTAAAAAAAGACGTTCTGCTTTAGAGTGTCACTCTAAAGGACAGTTTTGCAAGAATACGGTGTATCTCGAAAGAGGTATGCCGTATTTTGCATTTGTGGACACAAATGCAGTGCTTGTCAGGAAAATTGATAAGTTATAGGTGAACAAAAAAGGCTCCCTTGTGTAAAGGGAGC
>JAFVYX010000157.1 GCA_017500625.1 Clostridia bacterium
CTGCTCGACCCCAAAAGCGGATTTAATCTGAAAGAGACGGGACACCGCATCTACGCCCGCAACTACGCCCAGCCATCCACCTATGTGGCGGCGGGGGCCGAGGTCGTCAATTCCTACGTGGCGGAGGGATGCTCGGTGCGCGGCCGCGTGATCAATTCCATCGTCTCCACCGCCTGTGTCATTGAGGAGGGTGCCCTTGTGAAGGACAGCGTCGTCATGCCAAACGCGGCCATAGGACGCGGCTCCGAGTTGAGGTACGCCATTTTGGGGGAGAACGCCAAGGTCGGCCGAGGAGTACGCGTCGGCGGCGAGCGAGAATACTATCCCGCCGAGGCCTTTGGGATCGCCGTCGTGGGGAAAAACAAAATGATCGCCGATGGCAGCGTGATCAAGCCGAAGGAAATCGTATAAGGAGGGCTCTCATGAATTTAACAGGTATTATTTTTTCCAATCTCTACGACGAACGGTTTGGCGTTCTGACCAAAAGCAGAACGGTGGCTTCTCTGCCCTTCGGCGGGAGATACCGTTTCGTGGATTTTGTCCTTTCCAATATGTCAAACTCAGGCGTAAGAAACGTGGGGATCATCACCAAGCACAACTACAATTCCCTTTTGGACCATCTCGGCTCCTCTGCCGAATGGGATCTCGACCGCAAAAACGGCGGCGTTCAGATCCTCGCCCCCTTCTCCACGGGGATGTCCTACGTATATCAGGGGAAGCTCGAAGCACTTTATTCCGCCTCCGCCTTTCTTGAAAAGACGCCGGAGGATTACGTCATTCTGTCCGATTCCACCATTCTTTGCAACATAAACTACGAGGAAGCACTTGCCGCGCACACACACAGAGGAAAGGACGTAACGGTGATCGCGGGCCGCGCAAGGGCAAATCACCTTGTAAACTACGAGTTGATCGCGGACATAAAGAACGGGGAGGTTTCTGACCTGACGGTGGATGCCCCCGCGCTCTCCGACGGCGCTCTCGTGAGCCTCGGTATGTACATCATGGATAAAAGGCTGATTCTCTCGGCCGTGCGGGAATCGGTCTCGCGGGGGCGGCATTTCTTAGAGCGCGACCTGATCCAATCCGGGTTCCATGATGGCTCTCTTTCCGTCGGCGTGCATGAATTTTCGGGACGTGTCGTTCGCAACGACAGCGTAGCCTCTTATTTTGCGAACAACCTGCGCCTCATCACGGACGAAGGGCTTCGCCGCGATCTTTTCAACCCCGCCCGCCCCATCTACACCAAGGTGCGGGATGAGGTTCCATCTTATTACAGCGAGCATTCGGCGGTGGCAAGGTGCCTGGTTGCCGACGGATGCCGGATCCACGGCGATCTGTCGGGATGCGTGCTGTTCCGCGACGTTACCGTGGGACGGCGATCCGTCATCCGCAATTCCATCCTCATGCAGGGCGTAAAGATCGGAGAGGGCTGCTACGTGGAGAACGCCATTCTTGACAAAAACGTAACCATGTCCGATGGCGTTCGGCTTGTCGGCGCACCCGCCGCGCCCTGCATCGTGGAGAAAGGAGAAACGGTATGAAAATACTCTTCGCCGCGAGCGAAGCGGCACCCTTTCTCAAATCGGGTGGCCTCGGCGACGTTTTGGAGGCTCTGCCCGCCGCGCTTTCCGAGCGAGAGGGGTGCGAGGTCTCCCTCATGCTCCCTC
>JAFVYX010000158.1 GCA_017500625.1 Clostridia bacterium
CCTTGCCACCGAGGGTGGCCGTATCGTCACCGCCGAGGACGGCAGGACCGCCCTGCCGCGCCTGTATGCGGCGGGAGACGTCACGGGCCCTCCCTTTCAGATCGCCCTCGCGGTTGCCGAGGGCGCCCGTGTCGGCATGGCGCTTTCCCTCGAGCTGAGAAAATAAAAAAGACGGAGCAGCGCTCCGTCTTTTTGTATCTTACCGCTTCGAGGTGACCTCGGCCTCGTAGGCCTTGACCTCGTCAAGCCACGCAGGGCCCACGGGCTTGCCCTCGGTGAGACAGAGGTAATCCCACACCGCCGCCGCGGGCAGGCGGGAGAATTCCTCGGTGAGGGCCAGGCGTGCCGTCAGGTCGCCCGAAAGCTCGGCCTCCTTCAGCATCGCGTAGGGCTCCAGCATCGCCGAAAGGAGCGAGTAGCCCGCGGCACGCAGGCCGATCGCCCACGCCGCAATGCGGTTGATGGAAGCATCAAAGTAGTCAAGACTCATAAAGAAATTGTCGTTGTCGATAAGCCCCGAGCGCACCACCTCGCGCATCGTGGCGGTCAGATCGCTCCCGCCGATCAGCACGTGGTCGCTGTCCCAGCGCACCCCGCGCGAAAGATGAAGGAGCAGGGTGGGGATCGAACGGGCGGCGGCGGTCAGCTTGTCGGCCACCTCCTCGGTCGGGTGGTAGTGGCCGCTGTCCATGCAAAGCCCCACGCCGTGTGTCGCGGCATAGCCGTAATAGAATTCGTGTGAGCCCACCGTGTAGCTCTCCACGCCCACGGCAAACAGCTTGCCCTCCAGCGTGTCGCGCAGGTGTGCCCTGTCGTACGCCTTTTCAAAAATGCGGTCAAGCGACTCCTCAAGAAGATCACGGTAGAGGCGGCGGTCGGCGGGCAGGTCCTTCATACCGTCGGGGATCCAGAGGTTGTTGACGCAGGGCGTGCCCAGCTCACGGCCGATCGCCGCGGCGATCTCACGGCCGCCAACTCCCGCCCGCACCCAGAAGTCGCGCACGGCGGCCTCGGGGGAGGAGAGCGTCAGCCCGTCCTTCACCATGGTGTGATTGAAGTAGGTCACGTTGAAGTCCATACCGTAGCCGCGCTCCCGCGCCCAGGAGAGCCACCCCTCAAAGTCGCGGAGCGTCACCTCGTCGCGGGGCGTGGTGCCCGGCTCGCCGTACATCGAGTGGATATTCACGCGCGGCGCCACGGGACACAGCGAGAGCGCCTTGTCGATATCGGCGCGAAGCTCCTCGGCCGTGCGGGCGCGGCCGGGATAGTTGCCCGTCACGACCATATCGCCGCCCGTACGGGTGGCCTCAAAGCCCGAAACGTCGTCGCCCTGCCAGTTCTGGAGAGAGATCGGCACGCACCGGTAGCGCGCCAGCACGGCATCGGTATCCACGCCAAAGGCGCGATAGGTGGCCCTTGCCTCGTCATAGGCCCTCAGAATGCTGTCTTCGGTTCGGTAGGAATACATCACGGCACCTCACTTTTTTCTTTTATTGTAACCGCCAAGGGGTGGGCGTGTCAACCCCTCGGCAGCGGTTTAAAAAAGAGGAAAAAAGCACCCACGGCAAAGATAAAAGCGGCACCGCCGTGCCGCTTTTAAAGAATCGCATATACCGCCGCCCCAAGGAGCGCGGCAAAAAGGTTGGAAAGGAGATTGACGGTGCTGTTGCCAATGAGGGCACAACCGCCGACGGGCGTGGCCTCGGTATCGCAGTGATGCCGCTTTTCGGTCGCGGCACCGCACACGGGGCAAACGAATTTCCCTTGCACGAGCGAGCCGAGCACACTGTCAAGAAGCATACCGAGAAAGGCGGCCCCCGCCCCGATCGCCGCCCCGAGGAGTCCGACCTCCGAGAAGGCGATGAGAAGGAAGCCCAAAAGGACGCCGAGGAGCGAAAGGAGCGTGCCGAGGGCGCTCACGCCTCCCGACTGTCCGCGCGGAACGCGGCATAGACGGCAGATATCGATCGGATCACCGCGCGAGAGCGTGCCGAGGTCGCTCGCCACCGTGTCGGCAAAAAGCTCGGTGATCGCGGCGTAATAGCCGACAAGAAGCGCAGGGGTGGGGAAGTGTGCGTACACCACCAGCGAAAGCGTACCGACAAGGCCGTTGCACAGCACCTGCCCGACGCCGCGCGCACCGCCCGCGTGGCGGCTTTTCTTGCGTTTGGCAAGGACGTGGATCGCGGCGCAAAGGCCGAAGATCGTCACGATATACAGGGCCGCGTGGACGCCGCCGAGGGCGAGGATCGCCGTGAGCATCGCCGCCGCTATGAGCGCCGCGGGGAGCGTCAGCAAACGGAAGTGCGCGGCAAGCGCGGCAAGGACGGCCCCTACGCCAAGGCCGATGAGTGCGCGCGTCAGCATAGCGAGAGAAGCGCGACCAGCGCTCCAACGCCGAGGACGATGGCGGGGTTATCGTACTTCCCCGAGATAAGCTCAAGGACGGCGGCCGCGGCTGCGGCGGTCACAAGAAGCCAAGGGGAGAGCGCCAGGGGCGGAAAGAGAAGCCCAAGGAGGGCGATCCCCGCCGCCGCAAAGAGGAAGCAGATGAGCGTGCCCTCCCAGGATTTCCCGAAAAGGAGCGCGTGTCGGTGCCGCAGGCGTGAGGTGAGAAGGGCCGCAAAGCCGTCGCCAAAGGCCAGACAGGCCACCGCCGCTCCTTCGGCCGCCAGGTAGGGGGGATAGACCGCGGCCACCGCGTTCGAGAGGGTGATCGAGAAAGCGTAATAGAAGATGCCGTAGGGGTTTTTCGGATTGACCATGGAGGGAAGGAGACGGAATCTTGCCACAAGAAGGAGGCCGACCGTCACCAGCGAGGGCACCAGCAAAAGGCCAAGCACGTCCTCGCGGAAGAAGTGATACTGAATGACGAAAACAAAGCCGATGAGAATGTGCGTCAGCTTGCGCGTGACGTCGGCACCGACGTGCAGATAGCGGTGGAGGGCCAGCGTTACGGCAACCACCAGAAGAATATAACCGCATTCGGCCAGGTATCCCAAGGTCACACGCTCCTTTCGTCGGGGCCGCAGTGCCGCCCTTTTGTTTTTTATTGCTTATAGAATATCACACCCAGAAAGCGATGTCAAGAAAATATTACAGAAAAGCGCGGTGGCGGGGGATCGTCTCGGGACGGCGTCGGAAAAGGCGAGGGGGATTTCGCCTTTTCCCCGTCCCTCGGTCAGGCGCGGCTCTGACCGCTCCGCGCTCATTCACTACCGCGCCCGTTCGATCTTCCGAAAATATAGTCGCCCTGTGTCGGGGCACAGCCCTCTTCGTGGGCTCTTTATTTTCGTGACTCCTCGGGTGAAAACGCCACACCGTGGCGTTTTCGCCTTCGTCCCCCCCAAAACCACAATGGCAAAAAAGAAGGCCCCCCATAAGGGGGAACCTTCTTTTTGGTGCCGGTGGCGGGGGTCGAACCCGCACGGTATCGCTACCAACGGATTTTGAGTCCGCCTCGTCTGCCAATTCCAACACACCGGCGTTTGCGAATACAGTATAGCACACGACTGTGGAAAAATCAAGTATTCGGCAAAAAAACTTGAAATAAGTGGTTGAGGGGAATTGATATTCGCTGTCGATTGCGGTATAATAGGAATGATACGGTAGCCAAAATGGGCTCGAACCAATAAGCCCTCGGCGATAGATTTTCGTGTCTTTCGCCGTGGCTCGTCTTGAAAAGCCCACAGGGGGCATAGCCCCCTCACCGTACAAAAGAAAGCAACATCTCTCGGAGGGCATTATGGAAAACAAAGCGAAAACCAAAAAGGGCGGGATCTCGGTCGAGACCGAGCATATCTTCCCGATCATCAAGAAATGGCTCTATTCCGAGCGTGAGATCTTTCTGCGCGAGCTGGTATCGAACGCCGTGGACGCCGTCACCAAGCACCGCCGCCTCGTTTCGTTGTCCGAGACCGAGGAGAGCGCCGTGCCCTACGCCGTCCGTGTCCGTGTGGACAGCGAGGCGGGCACCCTCACTGTGTCGGACAACGGCATCGGTATGACCGAGGAGGAGGTCGAGCGCTACATCTGCCGCATGGCCCTTTCGGGCGCTCTCGAGTTCATTGAGAAATACGAGGGCGAGGGCGAGGGCGCAGGCGCCGGCATCATCGGCCACTTCGGCCTCGGCTTCTATTCCGCTTTTATGGTCGCCGATACCGTGGAGGTCGTCACGCGCTCGCACACGGGCGCTCCCGCCGTCCGCTGGGTGTGCAGCGAGGAGGGCGACTATGAGCTGACCGCCGCTCGGCGCGAGGAGCGCGGCACCGACGTCATTCTCCACCTTTCCGAGGACGGGGCCGAGTACCTCTCGACCGCGCGCCTTTCCGAGATCCTTGCGCGCTACTGCGCCTTTATGCCCGTCCCGATCTATCTTGACGAGGGCGACAAGGCGGGCGATGCCCCCACGAACGATACCTCGCCCCTCTGGCAGCGCGCCGCCGCCGATTGCTCGGACGACGACTACCGCGAGTTTTACCGCCGCGTCTTCGCCGATGCGCGCGAGCCGCTTTTCCATATGCATCTTGCCGCCGACTACCCCCTGAACTTCAAGGGCGTTCTGTTCTTCCCCAAGCTTTCGCGCGGCTACGAGAGTCTTGAGGGCCAGATCAAGCTGTACTACAACCAGGTCTTTGTGGCCGACAATATCCGTGAGGTGATCCCCGAGTATCTTCTGATGCTCCGCGGTGTCATCGATTGCCCCGAGCTGCCCCTGAACGTCTCGCGCAGCTACCTCCAGGACAGCGCGTACGTCAAAAAGGTGGCCGCCTACATCGTGAAAAAGGTGGCGGATAAGCTCACCTCGCTCCTCACCTCCGACCGCGAGGCGTACGAGGCGATGTGGAGCGAGATCTCGGCCTTTGTGGCCTACGCCGCGATCAGCGACAAAAAGTTTTACGACCGCGCCGCCCCCGCCATTCTTCTCACTATGGCCGACGGCAGCCGCAAAACGCTCGATGAGGCCCTCGCCCTCGCCGCCGAGGAGGGGCACGAGAACACCCTCTATTACGCCACCGACCGCGATCGCCAGGCCGCGCTCATCGAGACCTTCCGCGCCCGCGGCCTCTCGGTCGCCGTTGCCTCCGAGATGATCGACGTGCGCCTTTTCGAGGTGCTGGAGAGCTACCGCGAGGGCGTGAAGTGCCGCCGCATCGATGCCTCCACCGAGGCGCTGCGCGCCGAGGGAGAGACCGCCGAGGCCGATACCGCCCGTGCCGCCGCCCTCTTTGAGGGCATCACTGCCGAGGGGCTGACCC
>JAFVYX010000159.1 GCA_017500625.1 Clostridia bacterium
GCTACCGAGCTTGCCGTCAGCGAAAAAAGCACCGAATTCACGCTCATCGAGCGGGGCGAGTGTCTCGGACGGGTAACGCTCCGTGTCCGCGGCCGCCATAACGTGGAAAACGCGCTCGCCGCCGCGGCTACCGCCCGCGCCGTCGGTGTTTCCCGCCAAGCGGTCCTTTCGGCGCTTTCGGCCTTTCCCGGCATAGGCCGTCGCCTCGAATACCGCGGTACCCTCCGCGGCGTTGCCTATTACGATGATTACGCGCACCACCCCCCCGAGATCCGTGCCTCGCTTTCGGCACTTTCCGCGCGCGGCCGCCTCTTTTGTGTCTATCAGCCCCACACCTACACTCGCACAGGGGCGCTGTTTTCGGAGCTTACCCACGCCTTCGGCGCGGCATATCGTACCGTGGTGGTGGACACCTACGCCGCCAGAGAGGACGCCGACCGTGGCCCTTCGGCCAAGGTACTGGCCGCCGCCATCGGCCCCTCGGCGCTCTATCTTGAAACGCCCGAGCTGGCCGCTCTCTGGCTTCGCGAGCACGTGCGTGAGGGGGACACCGTGGTGGTGATGGGGGCGGGGGACATCGGGGAGCGCTTTTTCGTGGGCGAGCACGCCTTTTCCGAGACGTAAGGCCGCCTCCGCTTTGTAAGGTTTTTCCTCGGCGCCTCTTGCATTTTCTCTAATCTTATGATATGATTTATAAGTAAAGAATATTACGGAGTTAGAAACGATGCCCGAAACCCAATCTCTCCCCCTCGATGCCATTGCCGCCGTCCGTCGGGAAAATGAAGCGCGGGCCGCGCGCGGCGAGTGCGTCGGCGTGGCGGTGATGACCTTCGGCTGCCAGCAGAACGAGGCGGACAGCGAAAAGCTCCTCGGCCTTGCCTCGATGATGGGCTACCACCCCGTCGAGGGGCCCGAGGACGCCGCCCTCATTCTCGTCAACACCTGCGCTGTGCGTGAGCACGCCGAGAAAAAGGTGCTCTCGATCATCGGAGGGCTGAAGCACAACAAAAAGAAGAACGGTGCCCTCATCGGTGTCCTCGGCTGTATGTCGGCGGAGCCCCACCGCATCGAGGAGATCAAAAAAAGCTATCCCTACGTAGATTTCACCCTCGATCCTGCCTCGCTCTCGCGCCTTCCCGAGGCCATTGAGGCACGCCTTGCGGGGCGGGGGCGCTCCTTCCTTCGTACCGAGGAGCCGACTCTTGCGGAGGGCATTCCCCCCTACCGCCGTGACGTGCGCCGCGCCTCGGTCAGCATCATGTACGGCTGCAACAACTTCTGCTCCTACTGCATCGTCCCCTATACCCGCGGTCGCGAGCGCAGTCGCTCGGCCGAGGCGGTCACCGCGGAGGTGCGCTCGCTCGTCGAGGGCGGCGCTCGCGAGATCCTGCTCCTCGGTCAGAACGTCAACTCCTACGCGGGAGATTGCGATTTTGCCGAGCTTCTTTCCCGTCTTTCGCACATTGACGGTGATTTCCTTCTCCGCTTTATGACCAGCCACCCGAAGGACGTTTCCGACCGCTTGATCGAGGTCATCGGCAGGGAAGAGAAGATCGCCCCTGCCTTCCACCTCCCCCTGCAATCGGGGAGCGACCGCATTCTCCGTGCGATGAACCGCCGCTACGATACCGCACGTTACCTCTCGATCGTGGACAAACTCCGTGCCGCCCGTCCCGGCATCGTCCTGACGAGCGATATCATCGTGGGCTTCCCGGGAGAGACCGAGGACGACTTTGAGGCCACCCTCGATCTTCTCCGTACCGTCCGCTACGATATGGTCTATTCCTTCCTCTATTCGCGCCATCGCGGCACCCCCGCCGCCGCCATGGAGGGGTATCTTTCCGAGGAGGTACGGGCCGACCGTATGCGCCGCCTTCTCGACCTGCAGGCCACGGTCTCGGCCGAGATCGGCAAGACCTATGAGGGAAGGACGCTCCGCGTGCTGGTGGACGGGCCCTCGAAGAACCCCGCCCTCTATTCGGCAAGGACCGCGGGCGGCAAGCTTGTCCACCTCCCCGCCTGCCCCGCCCTTGTGGGCGAATTCACCCAAGTACATATCGACCGCGCCGACGCCTATGCGATGTACGGTACGGTCAAGGAAAGTGAGGATACAAAATGACTGTTAAGGAAGCCGCTAAGCTCCTTGGAGAAACGCTTGCCAAGGAGAGCGCCGTGATCACCTTCAATGCCGCCAAGGCGGCCTACGATGGCGATGCCGAGCTCTCGGGCCTCCTTGCGGAGTACCGCACCGCGCGTACCCTGCTCGGCGAGCTGTATGCAAAGCCCGCCCCCACCGAGGAGGAGAACCGCTCGGCCGATGCGCTCAACACCCGCGTTGCCGAGCTGACCGACGCCATTCGCTCCCACCCCGTCTACCGTGCGCTCGAGGAGGCGCAGACCGCGGTCAACGAGCTGATGTCCTCCGTGAATGCCGACCTCTCCTATTACGCCTTTGGTGAGACTCCCGGCTGCAATCACGACTGTGCCAGCTGCGGCGGCTGCCACTGAGATGTCGAACGTGCTTTCGGCGGCGGCGGAGCTTAAAAACCCGTCGCCCATGATGTCGCAGTACCTCGAGATCAAGGGGCAATACGCCGACTATATCCTGCTTTACCGCCTCGGTGATTTCTTCGAGTGCTTCTTTGAGGACGCTATTGCCGTCTCGCGTGACCTGGAGCTGACGCTTACGGGGCGTGACTGCGGGGAGGGGCTCCGTGCCGCCATGTGCGGCGTTCCCTTCCATAAGGCGGACGTCTACATCGGCAAGCTCGTCGAGCTCGGCTACAAGGTCGCGGTCTGTGAGCAGACCGAGGACCCTGCGGCCGCCAAGGGGATCGTACGCCGTGAGGTGGTCCGTGTGGTCACCCCCGGCACCGTCACCGATGCCACCGTCCTTGAGGAGGGGCGCAACAACTACCTTGCCGCCCTCGCCTACGGTGCGACGGGTGTTGGCCTTGCGTTTGCCGACGTTTCGACGGGGCAGGTGAGCGCCACCCTCATCGAGGGGGAGGACTGCCTTTCGCGCCTTATGAACGAGCTCGGCGTCTTTTCTCCGCGTGAGGCCGTCATCAATATCCAAAGAGAGGGCTGCCATGAGGTCTGCGCCTTCCTTGAGGAGCGCTTTTCCACGCGCATCGAGGATCGCGCCACCCGTCTCTTTGACGCCGAGACCGCCCGCCGCGAGTGTGAGCTCTGCTTCGGCGACCGTGCGCGTGAGCTGGGGGGCGACTGTCTTCTTCTGGCCGTCGGCGCGCTTCTCTCATATATCCGCGAAACCCAGAAGTGCGAGCCGACCTTTGCCCGTGAGCTGACCGTCTACAGCGACGGGCAGTTTATGGAGCTTGACCTCGCCACGCGTCGAAACCTCGAGCTTTGCGAGACGATGCGCACAAAGGAAAAGCGCGGCTCGCTCCTTTGGGTGCTCGATAAGACCAAGACCTCCATGGGCGCACGCCTTTTGCGTTCCTGGGTGCTTCGTCCCCTCATCTCGGCGGGAGCGATCCGCCGTCGTCAGAGTGCCGTTGCCGACCTTGCGCGCGAGTATATGCGCAGGGAGGAGATGCGCGAGCTTCTCTCGCACGTCCTCGACCTCGAGCGCCTCTCGGCCCGCGTGGTCTACGGTACTGCTTCGGCGCGTGACCTGCGTGCCATCGCCACCAGCATCGCCGAGCTTCCCGTCCTTCTCTCTCTCC
>JAFVYX010000160.1 GCA_017500625.1 Clostridia bacterium
AACGAGACCTTCCGCGCCTTCGTGAGAAGCGTTCTTGAGACGATCATCGCCACCCGTCCCGCTTCTGTCGAGGACCTGATGACCAAGACCATGGCCGACGGCCAGACGGTCGAGGCCGCTCTCCAGGAGAAGACCTACACGATCGGCGAGAAGCTCTCGCTCCGTCGCTTCGTGATCGTTGACGGCGTTGTCAGCACCTACGTGCATGGCGGCGGCGCCACCGGCGTTATCATCTGCTTTGAGGCCGACGATGCCGCCGTTTCGAACGCCGGCTTTGCCGAGTTCGCCAAGAACATCGCTCTCCAGGCCGCCGCGATCCCCTCGCAGTACGTGGACCGCGCCGCCGTTCCCGCCTCGGTCATCGAGGAGGAGCGCGAGATCCTGACCAAGCAGATGGAG
Source organism: Clostridia bacterium (assembly GCA_017500625.1). The sequence goes on from JAFVYX010000160.1 coordinate 400, forward strand.
CAGGATCCCAAGTTCGCCGGTAAGCCCGCGAACGTTCTCGCCGGCATCATCAACGGTAAGCTTGGTAAGTTCTACGAGAACAACTGCCTCACCGAGCAGGCCTACGTCAAGGACGATTCCCTGACCGTTGGCAAGTACGTTGCCGCCACCGCCAAGGAGTTTGGCGGCGCGATCAAGATCACCGCCTTACATCGCTTTGATAAGGGCGAGGGGATCCAGAAGCGCGAGGAGAACTTCGCGGAAGAGATCGCCAAGATGGTGAACAACTGATCGGGGTATACCGAAGCCGAAAGGCGTGTGGATTTCCACACGCCTTTTTCTTTTCGGAAAACGTCAACATATCGCCGCGTTTTTCGTTATATGCAAAGTATTCTTTTCAAACAAGGCGCTCCCTTCTGCCTTTTTGCCGCCCTGCTTGCCATCACGCCGCCTCGCCTTCGTTTCCCCCCTTGCCGCTCTTCCAAGAAAAAAACGGGCGTGGAAAGAAAGTTTCTCTTGCATTGCGCGCGTCTATATTGTATAATATAAACAAATATTCGTACGCGCGACGCAGGAAACAAATTCAAGATTGGGATTTCCCAAGGAAAAGAGTGAAGCATGCAGCCGAAGTACAAACGCATTTTACTTAAGCTTTCCGGTGAGGCGCTGGCCGCCGGGGGCGAGGGCATCATCAACGACGCCTTCCTTGCCCGTGTGGCAGGAGTCCTCTCCCGTCTCCTGGCTGAGGGGGTGGAGATCGGCGTCATCGTTGGCGCCGGCAACATCTGGCGCGGCCGTCAGGGCGTGGGCATGGACCGTACCCGCGGCGACTATATGGGAATGCTCGCTACGGCGATCAACGCCCTGGCGCTGTCGGACGCCTTTATCCGTGCGGGGATCGACACCCGTGTGATGTGCGCGATCCAGATGCCCGAGATCGGAGAGTATTACACGCGTGATGCCGCCGTGCGCCACCTCAGCGAGGGGCGCGTCGTCATCTTTGCGGGCGGTCTTGGGCGGCCCTATTTCTCCACCGATACGGCGGGCGCTCTTCGCGCCGTTGAGATCGGCGCCGATGCCGTTCTTATGGCGAAGAACATTGACGGGGTCTATACCGCCGATCCGAAGACCGATCCCACGGCAAAGAAGCTCCAAAGGGTCACCTATTCCGAGGTGCTGGCGCGCGGCCTGCGCGTGATCGACACCACGGCCACGGCGCTTTCCATGGACAACAACCTCCCAACCCTCGTCTTTGGGCTTGACGATCCCGACAACATCTACCGTGCCGCGATGGGCGAGGAGCTCGGCACCCTTATCACCGAATAAAATTTTTCACATACAAAGGAGACGCTTATGAAATTTGATACCACCGAATACGAGGCCAAAATGAGAAAGAGCCTGGAGTCCTACTCCAAGTCGCTCTCCGTGCTTCGCGTCGGCCGCGCCAGCCCCGACGTCCTCTCCAAGGTCACGATCGATTATTACGGCTCGCCTACGCCCATCAACCAGGTGGCGGAAATGAAGGTGGCCGATGCCCGCACCCTCATCATCAATTCCTGGGACAAGAGCCAGATGAAGGCGATCGAAAAGGCGATCCTTGCTTCCGATCTCGGCCTCAATCCGCAGAATGACGGCTCCTGCATTCGCATCATTTTCCCCGCAATGACCGAGGAAACGCGCCGCAATATGGCCAAGCAGGTCTCTAAGATGGGCGAGGACGCCAAGGTGGCCGTCCGTAATATCCGCCGCGATGCCAACGACGCTATCAAAGCCAAAAAGAAGGCGAGCGAGCTGACCGAGGACGAGGCCAAGGCGGGCGATAAGCAGGTCCAGGACCTCACCGACAAGTACGTTAAGGAGATCGACGCGGTCACGGCAGCGAAGGATCGCGAGATCATGGAGATCTGATGCTTCGTTTCAAAAAGCGTGAGAGGGGTGGCGCTGACCTGGTCGGCCGCCTCTCTCATATCGCCTTTATTATGGACGGCAACGGCCGTTGGGCCAAGCGCCGCGGTATGGCGCGCTCAGCGGGACACGCCGCGGGGGCCGAGGCGCTCAAGCGCGTCGTTCGCCGCTGCCGTGAGCTGGAGATCCCGACGGTGACGGTCTATGCCTTCTCGACCGAGAACTGGTCGCGCCCCCGTGAGGAGGTCGAGGCGCTGATGAACCTCTTTGACCGCTACCTTGACACTCTGCTTGCCGACCTTGACGAATACCGCATGCGCTTTGTCTTTCTTGGCGACAAGGCCGCGCTTTCGCCTGAGCTTCGGGAAAAGATGCTGCGCCTTGAGGCCATGTCGGCCGAGCGCCACAGCGAGTACACCCTGAACCTGGCGATCAATTACGGCGGACGGGACGAGATCGTGCACGCCGCCAACGCCGCCCTTCGCGAGGGGAAGACCACCCTCACGGCCGAGGACATCGAGGCCCACCTCTACACCGCCGCCTCTCCCGATCCCGACCTTCTGGTACGGACGGCGGGCGAGATGCGCCTTTCGAACTTTCTTTTGTGGCAGGTCTCCTACGCCGAGCTGTGGTTCACCGACCGCCTCTGGCCCGACATGGACGCCGCCGACGTCGATGAAGCGGTGCGCGCCTACGGCAAGCGTACCCGCCGCTTTGGAGGAGTGAAATGAAGCAACGGATCCTGACGGCCGCCGTGATGCTGGCCGTGTTTATCCCCATTCTCATCTTTTCGCATCTCGTCGTTTACCCCCTGGCGATGGCGATCCTCGCGGCGATCGCGACGCTTGAGCTTCTGCGCTGTCTTGGGCTCCACCGCGATCCCCTTCTTGCCGTTGCCGCGTCGCTTCCTGCGGCGCTTTCGCTTCTGGCGTTCTGGGCCGATAGCCCCGTTGCCCACCTCGCATCGATCGCGGCCGCCTTTTTCCTTCTGGCGCTCTACCTCTTTGCCACGGCGGTCTTCCGCCCCGGGCGTGTGACGTACGGCGCGCTGATGGGGATCCTCGGCGGCAGCTTCTACATCGCCGTGGCCTTTTCCGCGATGGTGCTTCTCCGCGGCATGGCTGGCGGTGCCTACCTCTTTCTTCTGCCCTTTGTCGGCGCGTGGGTGACCGACACCTTCGCCTATTTCACGGGGCGCTTTCTCGGAAAGCACAAGCTGGCTCCCGTCATCAGCCCCAAAAAGACGGTGGAGGGAAGTGTCGGCGGCATCGTGGCAGCCGTTCTCGTCTTTGTCCTTTACGGCCTCATTCTCCGTAGGGGCGGCTACGTGCCGAGCTATTGGGCGCTGGCGTTGGCGGGCCTTTTGCTCTCGGTGGTTTCGCAGATCGGTGACCTCGCGCTCTCGGCCGTTAAACGGGAGTACGGCGTCAAGGATTACGGCCGTCTGTTCCCCGGCCACGGCGGCGTGCTCGACCGTTTTGATTCGGTGATCGCCACCGCCCCCCTGCTCCTCTTCTTCGTGATGCTGGGCTCGGGCTTTTCTCTCTTTACCTGACTTCTCGGTTTGCCGTCCTTTGGGGCGGCAGACTTTTTCTCCAAAACCAATGAAAGGAGCGGCTACGATGCAAGAAAGACCGATCGCCATACTTGGCGCCACGGGCTCTGTCGGCCGTCAAGCACAGGAGGTGGCCGAGGCCCTCGGCGCCCGCGTCACCCTGCTTTCGGCGCATCGCTCGGTCAAGGAAGCCGAGGCCGCGGCACGCCGCCATCGCCCCGACCGTATCGTGATGACCGACGCGGCCGCCGCGCGTGACCTTGCTGTTCGCCTTGCCGATACTGCCACCGCCGTCCTCGCGGGCGAGGAAGGGCTCCTCGAGGCGATCGCCCTCGACACGTCCGAGGTTACCGTGAATTCGATCCTCGGGAGCGCAGGACTTCTGCCTTCGCTGGCCGTCCTCGATAAGGGAGCGCGTCTTGCGCTCGCCAATAAGGAAACGATGGTCACGGCGGGGAAGCTCGTGCGCGAGCGCGCGTCTGCCTCGGGGGCCGAGATCCTGCCCGTTGACAGTGAGCACAGCGCCATCTTCCAGTCGCTGAAGGCCGGGCGCCACACCGAGGTCAAAAAGCTGATCCTTACGGCCTCGGGCGGCCCCTTCCGCGGTTACACGCGGGAGCGCCTGCAAGCCGTCACCCGTGCCGAGGCCCTCGCTCACCCCACCTGGCAGATGGGGCAGAAGATCACGGTCGACTCGGCCACCATGATGAACAAGGGCTTTGAGGTCATTGAGGCCGTTCGTCTCTTTGACGTCCCCCCGGGGCGCATTGAGGTGGTGGTGCACCCCGAGAGTATAATTCATTCGGCGGTGGAATATATTGATAATACTGTGATCGCCGAAATGTCGGTGCCCGATATGCGCTCCTGCGTCCAGTACGCCCTCACGTACCCCGAGCGGTGCGCGGGTCTCACCCCCGCCCTTGACCTTGCCGCCCTCGGTAGGGTGACCTTCGCCCGTCCCGATCCCGAGGCGTTTCCGCTCCTGCCTCTCGCCTTCCGCGCCGTTGAGCGCGGCGGTACGGCCCCCGCGGTCCTGAACGCGGCGGACGAGGTGGCGGTGGCGGCTTTCCTTGAGGACACCATCACCTTCGGCGCGATCGCCGATGTGGTGGAGGAGACGCTGACCGCTGTGGCCACCCCCGCGGAGGACCTGACCTCGATCCTCGAGGCCGACGGTGAAGCACGCCGTGTGGCTTCTTCGCTGGTCGCCAAATATTCTGTGAGGTAACTCATGAACCTGCTTTATATCCTGCTTGCGATCCTCGCCTTTGGGGTGATGATCTTCATTCACGAGTGCGGCCACTTCCTGACGGCGCGCCTTTTCGGCGTCACCGTTAAGGAGTTTTCTATGGGAATGGGGCCGCGCCTTGTCTCCTATACCTCAAAAAAGACAGGTATTGTTTACAAAATATGCGCCCTGCCGATCGGCGGCTACGTCAGCATGGAGGGAGAGGACGAGGAATCCTCGGATCCCAATTCGCTCGGTAAAAAGCCCGCCTGGCAGCGCCTCATCATCATGGCCACGGGCGGCGTCACCAACCTCATCTTCGGCGTTCTTGTGATGCTCCTTTGCGTTTCGCTGGTGGCGGGCACCGCGCTCACCACGCCCACCGTCGCCTCTTTTCCCGCGCTTGCGGACGGCAGAGAGGCCCCCAGCTATACGGCGGGGCTTCGCGAGGGCGACCGCATTGTCTCGGTGGACGGCCGCCGTGTCCGTATCGGCGCTGAGCTTGACTATGAGATCATGCGCCGCGGCATCGCCCCCGTCACCCTTGAGATCGAACGCGGCGGTGAGACGCTTTTTTTGGAAAACTTCGTGTTTCCCACCTTCGAGGAGTCGGGGCAAACGCTTGGCGGCCGCGATTTTTACCTCGCCACCGAGGAGGGGAGCCTCGGCGCGGTACTCCGTCACACGATCCACCGCTCGACCATGACGGTGCGCATGGTGTGGGAATCGCTCTTTGACCTGATCACGGGGCGCTTCGGCCTTGAGGCCGTGTCGGGCCCCGTAGGGGTGACGGGCGCTATGGTGGAGACCGCCAAAACGGGGCTTGAGAATTTTCTCTACCTCGTGGCCGTTATCAGTCTTAACCTCGGCGTTGTCAATCTCTTTCCGCTCCCCGCCCTGGACGGCGGCCGCATTTTCCTTCTTCTTGTCTCTATGGTGATCCGCCGCCCGATCCC
>JAFVYX010000161.1 GCA_017500625.1 Clostridia bacterium
ACCCTCCTCGGGGAGGGAAGCCAGGGGCCCGTTCTCTACCGTGTCAAATGGGTGAATGAGGAGCTGGCCGCCAAGACCTCCACCCACAGCACGTCCGATACCCCCGAGGAGCTTATTCGCCTTGTGCCCATCTACTTTGACTGGGACAAGGCCGCCGAGCATTACGCCCTGGAGGTCTCGCTCGGCACCACGGAGGCGAAAAACGTCCGTGAGTACGTTCTCTCGCTCCTCCTCCGTGAGGGCATCTCGGATGTCGACCCCGCCGCCTTTCCCGATGACTTCTGGCGGGAGGACACCACCGCCGAGCTCAGCATCGGCACGGAAACGCTGGCGGCCATGGTGCTTGCCGACCTTCCGCACTTGGAGGATGTCTCCTATACCGTTTCGGGGCTTGTCGCCCGTGTGGGCGAGGTCCTGGTGCTGGACAGCTCCCTCTTTACCGTCGGCTACAGTGAGCTTTTCGCCTCCTTCTCTCTCTCGGAGTATGACGTGGCGGGCATCCACAAGCGCCTGCGCGCGGGCGAGCGTGTCTACGCCGCGGTGGGGGTCAACGCCCTCTCGGGCCGTGAGCTGATCGCCGAGATCGTGAAGATCGAGGGCGGCTCCTCCTCCTCGGGCATCTCCTACTTCACGCTTCTCGGTCGCCTCGTGTTCCCCGAGATCACGGTCGGGGGGGACGGCACCGAGCGCGGGAGCTACACCTATTACGATGCCTTCCTTGACGATGCCACCGTCACCTACCTCGGCGTGGACCTTACGGACAACCTGCGCCCCGAGGAGGTGCTGTCCAACTACTCTCTGACCGTCACGGCGCAAAAGGCCGTCGTACCGAACGCGCTGGTCGTTCCGACCAAGTGCATCTATTACGACGATGCCAAAAAACCGTACGTCATAGTGCTTGACGCCGATAAAAAGGAAAAGCGCGTCTACATCAAGATCACGCTTTCCACGGGCACGGATGCCGCCGTGACCGCGGCCGACGGCTACACGCTGAACGAGGGTGACGTTCTGCGCTACACGGCGGAAGCCACGCTCATCGGGTCGCTCTTCTGATGGACGCCCCCCGCCACCTGCTCTCCCTTGAGGGCATTACCAAGACCTATCACATGGGGGACGTTCCCTTTCCCGTGCTTCACGGCATCACCCTGCACGTGGATGCGGGCGAGTTCGTTTCGGTGCTTGGCCCCTCGGGCTCGGGAAAATCCACCCTCATGAACATCATCGGCTGTCTTGATGTGCCGGACGGCGGCACCTACACGCTCGGCCGCCGCGCGGTCGCCGGCCTTTCCGAGAGGGAAATGGCGCGCCTGCGCAACCGTGACATCGGCTTTGTGTTCCAGAGCTTTCAGCTTCTGCCGCGCATCTCGGCGCTGGAGAACGTGATGCTCCCCCTCATTTATGCGGGAGTGCCGCGTGCCAAGCGGCGGGAGCGCGCCATGGCAGAGCTTACGCGTGTGGGCCTTGCCGACAAGGCACAGAACCTGCCGCGCCAGCTCTCGGGCGGTCAGCAGCAGCGCGTGGCCATTGCCCGTGCACTCGTCACGCGGCCGCGCCTCCTCCTCGCCGATGAGCCGACGGGCGCCCTTGACCGCGCCACCGGCGCGCAGATCATGGACATCTTTCGCTCCCTGAATAGTGAGGGCATCACCGTCGTGATGATCACGCACGACCATAAGGTCGCATCCTACGCCTCGCGCATCGTGTATATCCTCGACGGCCGCCTTTACAGCGCCGAGGAATACGCGGCGCTGAGTGAGAGCTGAGGGGGTGAGGGAATGCTTATTTTCAGTACGATCCGCATGAGCTTTGCGAATCTTCGCGCCAACGCCGTACGCACCTTTCTGACGATGCTCGGCGTTATCATCGGCATCTCCTCGATCCTTGCCCTCCTCACCATCGGCCAGGGCGTGACCGACTCGGTCATCGACCAGCTGGCGGGGCTTGGCGGCAACCGCGCCACCGTTGCCATCACCGACCGCACCGTCAAGCCGGGCTTTACCCAAGGGGAGCTTTCGCGCTTTGCCGCGCTTGAGGGGGTGGAGGGCGTGTCCCCCTCGCTCTCCTCTAACCGCGTCCTGACCCTTACGCCCGAGCTGACCAACAGTAAGTATGACGGCGTTTATACCATTTCCCGCCGTGTGATGGGCGTGACCGACTTTTATTTCAGCACCTACACCAAAAACGCGGGCATGCTCTATGGGCGCAGCATCTCGTCCGATGACGTTACCCACCGTACCAACGTCTGTGTCCTCGGCTATGACCTTTGGCAGCGCCTCTACGGCAACTATTCGCCCGTTGGCGAGGTCATCAAGATCAACAACACCGAGTGCGTGATCGTTGGTGTGATGAACCAGCTTGTGGGTATCGACGTCTCGGGCAACAGCTCGGTCCTTGTGCCTTACACCACCGCCGCCCAGACCTTCTCGATGGGGCTCCCCTCGCAGTTTGACGTGGTGATCGCCTCCTCCTACGATACCGAGGAGGTCATCGGCCGCGTCCGCGACCTTTGCGCCACGCTGCTCAACAGTCCGCGCGGGGAGGGCTATTCCATCGTCAACCAGGAGGAGGTCGTGGATATGGTGGTCACCATCACCGACCTTGTCCTCGGTATGCTGGCGGGTATCGCGGTCATCGCCCTCATCGTCGGCGGTATCGGCATTATGAACATGATGCTCGTCACGGTCTCGGAGCGCACCGCGGAGATCGGCCTCCGCAAGGCCCTCGGCGCCCGCCCCGGAGTGATCCTTTTGCAGTTCTTGACCGAGGCGGTCATCATCAGTCTCTTCGGCGGCCTTGTCGGCGTCGGCCTTGGCGTTGCCATCTCCTACGTTGCCTCGGTGCTGATCGGCTACACCTTCGTCTTTAACCCTGCCACCGCGCTTCTGGCGCTCCTCTTTGCCCTGCTTGTCGGTGCCGTGTTCGGGCTTCTGCCCGCCCGCCGCGCCGCCCGCATGAACCCGATCGAGGCCCTGCGCTCGGCATAAAAAACAAAAAAAGCAAGCCCTCAGGGCTTGCTTTTTTGTATTAGATGCTCTCTCTGTGAAGCTTCACGAATTCTATGAGCCGATGCCAGTCGGCGCGGCTGAAATAGTGGAGCCCCTCGCGCAGGTGATACCCGATACGGCCCGAAAGGAAGCCCTCGCCGATCTCGGCGGGACGGTCGGGCGCGGGGAAGCCACCCGGGAAGGCGGGGGACGCGGCGTAGGCCGTCAGCTGCTCGGACAGGGGGTCGGCCCACGCGTCCTCGGAGCCGCTACCGATGAGGACGTAGCGCGGCGCACAGCAAGCGGCCAGAAAATGCTGGTCGAAGGGCATCGCGTCCTCGTTGTCCACGTACCTTTCGTAATTCTTGCAGAACCAGAAGGGGAAGCGCTCGTAAATCGCGCGGACGGTCTCGCCCCCCTTGCCGCGCGTGATCGCGGCGCCCGCACAGCCCGAATCGTTGGAGTAGGCAAAGGCAAAGCGCTCGTCGGTGGCGGCGGCGAGAAGCGCCGTTTTTCCAAGACGCGAGTGGCCGCACACCACGGCGGTCGTAAGGTCAAGCACGTCGGTACGCGTTTCGGCGTAATCCATCACGCGCTGGGCCGCCCACGCCCACATCGAAAGCTTGCCCGCGTCGCTCGGGCCGCGCTTTCCCCCCTCGTAAAGCACGCCCGCCAGCCCATCGGTGAAGTCGCCGTTGTCGGCCGTAACGTCAAGGTAGGAGAAGGACAGCACCGCAAAGCCCGCGTCCACAAGCTCCTCGGTGGGCTGATAGCGGTCGGGCACGTCGGGGCGGAAGTTGATATGGACAAAGAAGGGGTGGCGCTCCCCGTCGTTCGGCAGAGTGGCATAAAAAGGGAAGGAAAAGGGCTTGCCCCCCACCGTGCCCGAGGCCACCACACGGTGGCAGTCGGCCTTGCCCGCGCAAAAGCTCGGTATGACCTTCGGTGTCACCGAAAAGGTGAGGGTGTCGGGTTTGGGTGGAAGATAGCCGTATTCCTCGCGCTGTAAAATGTCCAGCATCGCCTTGCGCGACGTGAGCGGCGGAAGCGCGCGCTCCTTGAGAAGCTTCAGCATGGTAGATTCTCCTTTTTGATCGTGAAGTTAGAGTGCTTCTTCCTTCAGCGGATTGTCGGCGAGGGCCGCCCTTTGACGCTCTGCCAAAAGATCCTGAATAAAGACCAGGCGCTCCAGCTGCTCGCTTTTCAGCAAAAAGCTTTCCAGCTCCCGTTCCAGGAGCGCGTATTCCCGTGCGATCTCCTCGGGAGATTTGCGGTTCAGCGCCGTATTGGCATTGATCTCGTCGATCTTGCAAATAAAGTATTCGTACGAAAGGGCGCTGCGGATTACTTGGTGGAAGCTTGTCTGCTTGAGCCAGGATTTTCGTATAATGCTGGCAAACGAAAAATATTTCAGCGCGTTCTTCGCGTCCTCGGGCTGCGACCAAAGACGGTATTGCAGAAGATGGCATCGGGCCAGATTGCAGCCCACGAATCCTGACCAGATCCTGAGTCCGAGGTCGGTATGCTCGGCATAGCTTTCCACCACCTTCCCAAAGCAAAGGGTGGCCTCTCTGAGATGCTCCTCGTTTCCACGGGTTTCATAAAGATGCAGATAAAGCAAGCCGAGGTAATCGTAATACACCGTAAGGGCTAAGGGGTTTTTAACGTCGCACGCCTCGGCCGGCTCAAGCAACAGCATATGAAGGAGCGATTCGTAATCCACGTCTTGAGAGTGCTTGGCGGTAATCTTGCTTTGCACGTATTCCCGCACGACGGCGGTGAGATTTTGCAGGAAGGAGACGTTACTCTTGCCGCAGTACGCAATGTCCTGGCGGGAGTAATGCGACGTCAGGGCCTTGATCCTCTCCAGGAAGGCGTTGACCCAATCGTTCCTGCCAAACATGCCGATAAAGCCGATTCTTTCGAGGAAATAAAGACAGCGCTCCTCGAAATGAAGGAAGCTTTCGCATTCCTCCTCCCAATACTTCAAAACCGATTTAAGATAGCTTTCTTCCTTGGAGTCAAGAGCCGAGCAGGAGGAGAAAAGCTCCCCGTAATCCACGTAATGCTCCTCTCGCTCCAAGAGCTTGTCATACTGAGGGACAACGTTGTTATTGCTCTTACC
>JAFVYX010000162.1 GCA_017500625.1 Clostridia bacterium
GTTCTCACCGAGAACCTTGGCTATTACCTTAACCTTTACAACACCTGGTCGAGCTATCAGCCCGAGGAGGACGGCATCATGATCGCCTACACCTCGGTGTACGGCAACACGAAAAAGGCGGTGCTTCAGCTGGCCGAAGCGCTCCGCGCCAACGGCTGCCCCAAGGTGGTGGTCAACGACCTGGCGCGCTGCGACATGGCCGAGGCCGTGGAGGACGCCTTCCGCTATTCGAAGCTGGTGCTGGCCACCACGACCTACAACGCGGGGATCTTCCCCTTTATGCGCACCTTTATCCACCACCACACCGAGCGCAACTATTCGAACCGCACGGTGGCCCTCATCGAGAACGGCAGCTGGGCGCCCCTGGCCGCTAAGGTGATGCGCGCAGAGCTGGAGGGCTGCAAGAACCTCACCTTTGCCGACACGACGGTGCGAATTGCCTCCGCTCTGAACGAGGAGAGCAAGACCGCCCTCAAGACGCTGGCCGACGAGCTTTGCAAGGAGTACCTGGCGCTTTCCGACGATGCCCCCGTGAAGAACGATCCGTCCGCCCTCTTTAACATCGGCTACGGCCTTTACGTTGTCACCTCGAACGACGGTAAGAAGGACAACGGCCTGATCGTCAACACCGTAACGCAGCTGACAAGCACCCCGAACCGCGTGGCGGTGACCATCAACAAGCAGAACTACTCGCACCACGTGATCAAGGGCTCGGGTAAGATGAACGTCAACTGCCTGACGGTGGACGCTCCCTTCTCGGTCTTTGAGGCGTTTGGCTTTGTCAGCGGACGCAACGTGGACAAGTTTGCCGATTGCGAGCCCCTGCGCTCCGAGAACGGGCTTGTCGTCCTGCCCCGCTACATCAATGCCTTCCTCTCGCTGAAGGTGGTGCAGTACCTCGATCTTGATACCCACGGCATGTTCATCTGCGAGGTGACCGAGGCGCGCGTCCTTTCCGACCGCGAGGCGATGACCTACGCCTATTACCACGCCAACGTCAAGCCGAAGCCCGCCACCGAGGGCAAGCGTGGCTACATTTGCAAGATCTGCGGCTACGTGTACGAGGGAGAGAATTTGCCCGAGGACTTTGAGTGCCCGCTGTGCAAGCACGGCGCGCAGGATTTTGAAGAAATCAAATAATAAAAGGAGATAGTACCATGAAGTACGTTTGCGATCTTTGCGGCTGGGAGTACGACGAGGCCCTCGGTGACGAGGAGAACGGCATTGCCCCCGGCACGAAATTCGAGGATCTGCCCGAGGATTTCGAGTGCCCTCTGTGCGGCGCGTCGAAGGATCAGTTCTCCGAGGCGGAGTAACAAGAAAACGGCTCCCACGGGAGCCGTTTTCTGTATAATGGGGGGAAAAGAGGGGCATACTCCAAGTAAATCCATTCAAAGGAGAGTATGAAATGACCCCTAACCAGAAAGAAACCTCGCTTCTTAAGGATCTCAAGGATCAAGAGACGCTGTGCATCGGCAAGTACGGGCGCTACGCCGCCGAGGCCAAGTCCGAGGAGTTGCGCTGCCTTTTCAATGAACTGAAGGCCAACGAGGAGGCGCACCTTAACACCATTACCACCATGATGGACGGCACGGTGCCCGCGGCGGGCGGTACCCTGAAGGCCAACAACGACTGCTGCTGTGCCGCCCCCTATAAGAACGAGGACGACAAGAAGAGCGATGCCTTCCTTTGCCAAGACATGTTGGCCTCCGAGAAGCACGTGTCCACGACCTACAACACCTCGGTGTTTGAGTTCCGCGATCCCGCGGCGCGCAAGATGCTCTCCCACATTCAGGCCGAGGAGCAGCAGCACGGCGAGAAGATCTACGCGTATATGGCCGCCAACGGCATGTATTCGTAAGGGCTTCGGGCTTCGGATTTCGGCATAAGCGCAAACAAAAAGGGGTTATATGGCTTTGGCCGTCTGGCCCCTTTTTTGCATCTTCGCAATTCGTTTTTTATTTCAGGGTTGAAAAACTGCGTTTTTCTTCCACCCGATTATATTTTGTTTGCTATTTTCGCTCTCGCCCTCTCGACGTACCCTTGTACGCCTTCGGGGCGAGATCAAAAATTTCTGCACGGAATCCGTGCGCCCTCGACATAAGCAAAAAAAGCACCCATTGGGTGCTTTTTTGTTATACGGCGCGGAAGCCCTTGCCGATGATCTCCGAGGTGTCGGAGACGATGATGAAGGAGTGGGGATCGACCTCCTTGCAGAACTTGCGGAGGCGGGCGCCCTCAATGCGCTTGCAGACGGTGAGGAGCACCGCCTTGTCCTCGCCCGTGAAGCCACCCGTGCCCGCAAGCTCGGTATAGCCGTGGTGGATCGTGCGGACGATGTAGGCGCCAATCTCTTCCTTGTTTGTGGTGATGATCGTGAAGTATTTGCAGGTGCCGATGCTCTCGATGACGCCATCGACAAGGAATGCCTTGGCAAAAAGGCCGAGAAGCGAGAAGATGCCCGTTTGCGTATCAAACACCAGAAAAGCCGAGGCGGCGATGAGAAAGTCCGTGGCGAGGAGGGCTTTCCCGATGTCGAGAGAGGTATACTTCTTGAGGATCATGGCCACGATGTCGGTGCCACCGCTGGAGGCGCCTGCGCGGAACATCAGCGCCGAGCCGATCGCCGTTAAGAGGATCGCGCAGATGAGGTCAAGCACGGGCTCCTCGGTGACAGGAGAGGAAAGGGGCATCAGCCACTCAAAAAGCATCGTGCCCCCCGAAAAGAGGAGACTGCAATAGACTGTCTTGATGCCGAAATCCTTGCCGACGAAGATGAGGCCCACGAGAAGGAGCAGGACGTTGATGGCGAGAATGAGGGTGGCGGGGGTGACGATCGGGCTTTCGATCGCGGCGCCGAGGACGGTACTGATACCGCTGACGCCGCCCGTGGAAAAGCCGTTCGGGATCTTGAAAACGTAAACTCCGACGGTAAGAAGCAGAACACCGAGGTTCATCAGGAGAAAATCGGAAAGATTTTTCCTGGAGAAGATAGAAGTGAGTCGAGCGCTCTTCATATTGCGCTCCTTTACGAGAGGATCAGGCGGGGCTGAGTACCGAGGCCCGAGGGCTTGCCGCCCCACGCCTTGACGAGGAAGCGGATATCCAGCTCCTCCCCTGCCTTGGCGGTAAAGAGCACGCGCTTCTTCTGGTAGACCTTCTCGTCGGTGTAGATCTCGTGGCCGTTGATGCTGACGGCGAAGATCTCGGCAAAGGGCTTGACCTCAAGGGCGCCGTTGAGCGTCTCGCCCTTATTTTTCGGCATCGTGACGCGGGCGCGGTAGAAGCGCCAGCCACGGCAGAAGGCAAACTCGGGCGTGCCGAGCGTGATCGGCGAGAGAGTGTTCATATCGTTGTCCGCGATCGGACGGGCGTAATCGGGGCGCTCCTCAGAAATATCCGAGGCGGTGATGCCCACAAGGAAGCGCGAATCGCAGGTGGCGACGCGCGGAGCCGCCGCGCTCCCCTTGACGTCCAGAGTAACGGTGGTGTCGGCAAGGCCGTCCACCGAGGCGGTGAGACGGAGCACGGCATCCTCACGGGTGTCGGGCGCCGACACGATGACGGCGGCAAGGCCGGCAAAGAGGTCGCGCTCGGGGAGAGTATCGTTCTCGTGAGAGTTCGGGTTGCCGTTGCCCGTGCCGAGGATCCTTCCGCCCTCCACCGAGAAGCGGACGTGATCGGTGGCGGTGGGCAGAAGAACCCCATCACCATCGACAAGGTAAACGCTCACCGAGGTGGCGTCGGCACCGTTGCCGAGAAGGGTGGTCTTATAGGGCACAAGGCGGATCGCCTTGGCCTTCCCTGCCGTTTTGCGCTCGGCGGTGGCGACGGGCTTGCCGTCACGGTAGCCGATCGCCGAGAGCGTGCCCGCCGTAAAGGGCACCTGCCACTCGTTCTGCTCGGTGACCTTGTTTTCGCGGCGGCCGAGGGAGGTGCCGTTCAGGAAGAGCTCGACCTCGTCACAGTTCGAGATCGTCATGACACGGACGGTCGTGCCCTCCTCAAAATTCCAGTGGGGGGTGATGTGGATCATCGGAGCGTCGGTATAGCAGGCCTTGGTGAAGTAGTAGGCCGCCTTGGGGTGGCCGCAGGTGTCCATAAGACCAAACTGCGAGGAGACCGAGGGCCAGGCAAAGGGCGTGGGCTCACCGCGGTAGTCGAAGCCCGTCCAGATGAAGATCCCGGAATACCACGGGCGCGTCAGCACCTTTTCCCAGGCAGTACGGATCGTCGAGCCCCACGAGGGAAACTCCTCATCGTAGTCCGACATCACCTGCGGATCGTTCGGGAAGCTTTCGGCTCCCGAATCCTTGATCTTGCCGCGGGGCGAGGTCTCAACGCAGCCGCGCGTGGCCAGCGTTGAGCAGTTCTCCGAGCCGACGATCGGGAGGTTGGGGTACTTCTCGTGCTCGCCGTCAAGGATACGGTAGCCGTAGTTGATGCCGGCGGCGTCCATATACTGTCCGGCCCCCGAGGCGTTGCCGTTCATAGCGCCGAGAATGAGGCGCGTATTGTCAAGCTGCTCGACCGTGGCGCGCTGACGACGGAAGATCGCGGCGCCCTCTGCCGTGTTCTGCAGGGGCTCCTCGTTGAAGAGCGACCAGAACACCACAGACGGGTGGTTGCGGTCGCGGCGGACAAGCGCGCGCAAATATTCCAGCTCCTCCTTCGAGCATTCAAAGCGGCGATGCTCGTCCATAGCGATGAGGCCGTAACGGTCGCAGGCCGTGAGGATCTCGGGAGCGGGGGGATTGTGTGCCGAGCGGTAAGCGTTGGCGCCCATTTCCTTGAGGAGTGCCACGCGCATCGTTTGAATGGCATCGGGGACCGCCACGCCGACGCCCGCGTGGTCCTGGTGATTGCAGACGCCACGGAGATAGAGCTGACGACCGTTCAGGAAAAAGCCGTTCACGGGATCGACCGAATAGGTGCGGTAGCCATAGGTCTCGGTGACGGCATCGAGGACGTTGCCCTCGGCATCAAGAAGCGTGATCTCGGCCTCGTAAAGATTCGGGGCATCGACGTCCCAGCGGTGAACGCCGAGTGTGGGGATCGTGACCGTGGCATCGCCCGTGGCCGAGGCGGGCACCGAAACGGGAGCCGAGGCCTCACCGACAAGCGCGCCGCCAAAGACGAGACGCACCGAGAGCGTGCCCTCGAGGGACTTATCGTACTCGCTGTTCTCCACCGTGACGGTGACAGGGGTATCAAAGTCATCGTCTCTCACGTGACGGGGCAAAATCGAGACACCGTCATGCGCGATGTGCAAAGATTCCTTTACATAAAGGTTGACGTGGCGGTAGATGCCCGCGCCCTCGTACCACCAGCCGTTGGCGGTCTTACCGTCAACGAAGACGGCGAGGGTATTGGGCATATCGCCAAAATAGGCGCGGTCGGTGACGTCGATCTCGGTACCGATATAGCCGTTCTGATGACGGCAAAGGAGCGAGCCGTTGAAGTAGATGCGTGAGAAGACCGAGATGCCCTCAAAGGAGATGAGGATATGCTTCCCCTCCCATTCCTTGGGAAGCACGAACACCTTGCGGTACCACGCGTCCTCCTTGCGGAGATAGGAATGGGAGATATCGCCGTCCTTATCGCGCGGCATACCGACGATGTAATCGTGCGGAAGATCGACCGTCGGCCAGTCGCTGTCGTCCCACTCGAGCGAGGCGGGGTTGTACTGCCGCCCGGCCTTGGTGGAATAGTAGGCATCGGTGTGAGAATTCTTTTTGGTGCTTTCTTCGTTACCGAGGTGGAATTTCCACTCGGTGTCCAGCGAGATCTTTTGACGCATAGCGTTCTCCTTATTCCTCTGCCGAGGACGGTGCGTTGCCGCCCCCCTCTGGCTTTTTGTTCTTTTTCTTTTTCACCTTGCCCGACGGAGCGCCGAGGTCGATGCCCTCACTGACGCAGATCGGCACCACGGTCGAGGGATCGCGGTAGAGGACACGGTTACGGAACTTTTCGGGCACGGGCGAGAAATCCTCGCTGCGCTCGGCCAGCTTATCGTGCCAGGTGTTATAGAACTCGGTGAAGCGCCCCTCGTCGAGCGCCTCGCGGATCTTGGCCATCAGCTCGTTGTAAAAATAGAGGTTATGTAACACGGCGAGGCGCATACCGAGAAGCTCACGCGCCTTAAAGAGATGGCGGATATAGGAGCGCGTGTAGCGGCGGCAGACGGGACAGCCGCACGCCTCGTCGATCGGCTTCTCGTCGGCGTAATACTGCTCGTTATTGATGTTCATTTTACCGTGCCAGGTAAAGAGGTTGCCGTGGCGGGCGTTGCGCGAGGGCATCACGCAATCGAAAAAGTCGACACCGCGATAGACGGCCTCAAGAATGTTCTGGGGGGTGCCGACGCCCATCAGGTAGCGCGGCTTGTTCTCGGGCATATGGGGCTCGACCGCCTCGATGATGCGGTACATCTCCTCGGCCTCCTCACCGACGGCAAGGCCGCCGATGGCGTAGCCGTCCAGGTCGATCTCGGCGGTGCGGCACATATTCTCGATACGCAGATCGGCAAAGGTGCTACCCTGGTTGATGCCGAAGAGCATCTGGTGGGGGTTGACGGTATCGGGGAGGGAGTTCAGGCGATCCAGCTCGTTCTTGCTGCGGCGGAGCCAACGGAGCGTGCGCTCGCTGGACGCCTTGGCGTACTCGTAGGTCGTGGGGTTTTCCACGCACTCATCAAACGCCATGGCGATCGTGGAGCCGATGTTGGACTGAATGCGCATGCTTTCCTCAGGGCCCATAAAGATCTTTTTGCCGTCCATGTGCGAATTGAACCACACGCCCTCCTCGTAGATCTTGCGGATCTTGGCGAGCGAGAAGACCTGGAAGCCACCCGAATCGGTGAGAATGGGACGATCCCAATTGAAGAATTTGTGCAGGCCGCCCATCGCACGGATCAATTCGTCGCCCGGACGGATATGCAGATGGTAGGTATTGGACAGCTCGACCTGACAGCCGATCTCCTTAAGGTCGGCTGTGGAAATGCCGCCCTTGACGGCGGCCGAGGTGCCAACGTTCATAAACACGGGCGTTTCGATCACACCGTGAACCGTGGTCATTCGGCCGCGGCGGGCCTTGCCCTCGGTCTTCAAAAGCTCAAACATAAGGTTCCTCCGTTAATGCTGAATGCGGTTGAATTCGCGGTCCAACCGATGCTTGGTCATGGTAAAGGCGATCGGCCGACCGTGAGGACAGACCGTGATATCAGGGCGTGCAAGAACACGCTCACAGAGCCATCGGATGTGGGCCTCATCGTAATGGCGGCCGCCCTTGATCGCGGCCTTGCAGGCCACCTGCCAGAGGGCACGCTCGCGGCGACCGCCTTCGGTGGCGGAGGGACGGCCCGCTCCCTCGGCGAGCGAGGAGAGCATTTCGGTAAAGAGGGCCTCGGCGACATCGGGAGAGACGGCCGAGGGAATGGCCTCGATCTCCACGCCGCGCTCGGTCTCGGTATAGGAGAAGCCGACCGAGACAAGATCGTCGCGGTATTCGGCCGCGGCGGCGCGCTCCACGGTGGCAAGCGAGAGCGAGAGTGAACCCCTTTCTCCTCTA
>JAFVYX010000163.1 GCA_017500625.1 Clostridia bacterium
GAGGCCACGTCCACAATGACGCTGCCGGGGTTCATCACCTTAGAGAACTCCTCGTTCATATACACCGTACCGAGGGCGTTGATGCGGAGAATGCTCTCGGGGGTGCCGTTCATCGCGGGGGAAACGCCGGCCGAGTTGATGACGTTTTTGACCTCACCAAGCCCTGCCGCAAATTCGGCCAGCTCACGGACGCTCTCGCGCGAGGAGGTGTCACACGCCTTGGCATAGGCCTCAAAGCCCAGCGCCTTCAGCTCGTTCACCGCGCCCTCCAGCTTGGCAACCGTTCGGCCCGCCAGCACGATGATCTTGTCCTTCGGCATCAGCTTGGCGGCCTCAAGGCCCATGCCACTGCCGCCGCCGGTGATAACGCATACGTTCTTCATAGATATCTCCTTAAAATTTAATGATTTAAATCGCCGCTTCCTCGATGTAGTCGAGAAGCTCGGTGGGGTCGGCAAGGCCGTGCGGGTGATGCCCGTAGGAGGGGCGCTTCCATACACGGATCGGTAGCTCGCGGCTCGCATAAAATTCGGCCAGAAGCTCGGCGTTCTCAAAGCAGGGGACCACCTCGTCCGAGGTGCCGTACACAAGGCCGACGGGCAGGCGATGCTTGGCGAGCGTCTCGAGACGGTGGATCGGCTGATCGTTATAGGCGTACGCCTCGGCGTAGGTGGCAAAGCCCCACGCCTTCTGCACCTCGGGCCAGCGGACCGTCTTGGCCTCGTGCGCGTGGCGGAGGTCGGCCGTCGAGAAGAAGGTGAGGAGCGGCGCGTCCAGGTAGAGGAAGGAAATATACTCGGGGTGGCGCGAGGCAAAGGACACGGCGTGGAAGCCGCCGCAGCTCATGCCCACCGTGACCACCTTGCGTGCCGTGCCGAACTCATCGGCAAGGAAATCGACAAAGCGGCGCTTGCGGTCACAGTCGTCGTCCGTGCCCCAGCGGCTACGGTTCTTGAGGAAGGCGCGGAAGTAGCCGCGCTTCAGCATCTCGCGCTCGGTGTCCTCAAAGGCGGCAAAATACTCGGTCTTGAGTGCGAGGCGGCGCTCCTTGTGCGGCTCGTTCGGCAGAACGAGGATCGCGGGGTAGCCCTCAAATTCAAAGTCAAGGCGGCGGAAGCCCGACCAGGTGCTTTCTCTGTAATCCATGATAAATCTCCTTTAAATTAAAGCTTACCGAGTAGCTGACGGCAGCAAAGCACCTTCTCAAAGAGATCGGTGCGTGTGAACAGATAGTGGTTGGAGGCCTCGTAGCCCACCGTGGGGTTGCGCCCGATGAGCGCGGCCTCCGCCAGCGCCAGCTCCTCCTCCGCAAGAACGTAGGGGGTGAGGTCGGCGCCCTCCTCCTCGCGCAGGCAAGAAAAGAGGAAGTGGTTGTAGGCCGAGGCAAAGTGGAGGTACATGCCCTCGGCACAGTCGAGGAGCAGGCGGTCCTCATCGGTCAGCGTGCGGCCCTCGTAGGCGGCGCGGAGCATCGAAAGGCCCTCCTTGAGGCCGTCGGTCAGCTTCTTCATCGCCTCGCCGTACACCTCACGGGTGAAGGGATAGCGCCAGTCGGCCTCCTTATCGTAGGTCGGGCCGATCATACAGGCCGAGTAGCCCGTCTGCTTCTTCCAGAGGGGAAGCGCGGGGCCCATGTGCTGGCTGCCGACGTACATGGTGGAGACCGAGAAGGGATAGAAGTCAAAGGCGTCGTCAAAGGCGCGGATCGCGGGGAGGAGGCGCTCTTTGATCGCGTTCGGGAAGAGCGAGGTCAGCATCTCGTCAAGAGAGGGGATCGTGGCGCCCTTTTCGGTCATTCTCGACACCATGGAATAGACGGGAGAGGGGAAGCCGCCGTGCGTCCAGGTCATCATCAGAATGTTGGGATCGGCTTTTTCGCAAAGGTCGCGGATCGCCTGATAGAAGTGACCGAACACAGGCAGATACGGCACCGAGCAAAGCTCCCAGCTGCAGTTCATTTGGACCTTGGCGGCGATCTTGGAGCCGCGCTCCCGCGCGATCGCCCAGCGGCCAAGCGTCATATCGCTCGGCCCCGTGATGGAGATCGAGTAGTCGCTGGCCGTCGTTTCCACAGGGCCGATCATCTTTTTCTTGCCGCGCTCGCTCACCGCCAGAACGGCAATGTCACGGGGAAGTCCCGCCACGGTATCCTCAAAGCCGTTCGGCTCACGGTCCCAGACCCAGTTGTAGGCCATAACCAGGATATTGGGGTCGGCGGCGGTCGCGCCCTCGTAGATCAGGCGGTTGACCAGCGCGTAAAGATCGCTCGGCTTCTTGTCCTTGCAGCGCGGGCAGGTGGTCTCGCCCGCCTTCTTGTGGCTGTAGCAGTTGGTGTGGTTTTCGGAGGCAGTCAGGGTGATGTAGCCGCCAAGCCCCGGGGCCAGCTCGGTAAGCTTTTTAATGCTGTCACGGAGGAAGTCCTGCGCCTCGGGCACCGAAAGGCAAAGCGAGGCAAAGCCCGGCTTATTGACGTCACCGCGCAGGTGGGGGTGCTTTTCAAAAACGCTCTCGCTCATCTCACGCGGCTCGTTGACGTAGAGGTAAAGCTTCATGCCGTAGCGCGAGAGGCGCTTGATGAGGGCGTTAAGGCCCTTGATGCGCTTTTCCCAGCCCTCCGAAAGAGAGGGATCGTATGGGCAGGGGATCATCGAGTAAAGGACCGCCTGCGTCCAGACGCCGTCAATGCCCATGGCCGCGTAGGAACGGAGCAGCTCGTCGGGGAAGGAGGCGTCAAGAAGCGCCTCGTCGGAGAAGAGGTCGCCGTACAGCGCGCAGTAGGAGTGGCAGAAGGTGGCCTCAAAGCGGGAGGGATTCTTTCTCTCGGTCAGCGTCTTCGGATAGACGGCGGCAAAATCAAAGGGACGGAGCTTCGGGGCTCCCACCGTCGCCTCGACCTCCTCGGTCACACGGCGGATCGCTACGGTCATGCGGCGCTCCTCCTCGGTGAGGGGGCGTACCGTCAGGGTCTCGCACTTCGGCTTATGATTGCCAAGCTTGACGCGGAGGAAATCGTCCTCCTGCAGGATAAAGGCAAGGTAGTCCTCGTCCCAATCGAGAAGCAGGCAGAGCTGCGCGTAGGTCAGGAGGTGCCAGTTGGCGCGGATCAGCGTGATGTAGCCGCGCTTTCTCCAGGTCTCCTCGGTCGCGGCATCGGCAAAGGCAACGCCCATATCCGCGGCCAGCGCCACGGCCTCGGCCTCGGTGCAGCCCAGAACGCGCGCACAGCGAGCGGCGGTGATCATCTCATGGTTTCGGTAAACAAAGCACTGATGGCGCGTCGGAAAATAGTCGTAGGCAACGGGGTCGAGCGCAAAGTAGGGAAGAAGCGGATAGGCCATAAGCGGCACCTCTCTTTTCTTGTTCTATGGGTAGTTTAACATTTACTTATGTAAATGTCAAGAAAAACCGCGTTTTTTCGGTAAAAAATCATTGCTGAGGAATGAGGGGAGAGGGGCGGTTCCTGCGGCGGTAGTCGGAGGGCGAGAGCCCCTGGTAGCGGAGGAAGACGTCGCCGAAGTAGTTGGCCGAGGCAAAGCCGCACCGTGCCGCGATCTCCCCGACGGGGAGCGCCGTTTCGAGGAGCAGTCGACAGGCGGCAAGGACGCGCGTCCTCTGCAGGTATTCCTGAAAGCCAAAGCCCGTCAGCTGCTTGAAGCGACGGGAAAAATAGGTGCGCTCAAGGCACGCCATCGCCGCCGCCGAGGTGAGAGTGATCTCCTCGCCGTAATGCTCGGATACGTAACGCGTTACGGCCTGTACCTTGTCGGCGCCGCCGCTCATGACCTGCTCACGCCGCGTGCCGTAGCGCAGGGCGGTGAGCGCGATCTCCTGCAAAAGGTGGGTAAGGACGGGCGCTGTCAGCCCGTCGGGACGGGCGCTTGTCCGTACGATCTCCTCCAGCGCGGCGTGCACGCGCTCGGCGGCCGCCTCGGGCAGATGAAAGCAGCCGCCCTCGAAAAAGCGCGCGGCCTCGTCACCGAGAAAGGCCGAAAGCGCGGCGGCCTGCGCGTCCGAAAAATAAAGGACGTAGCGATCGTAGCCCCCTCGACCGAGAGTCGTGGCGCGGTGAAGCACGTGCCGTGGCACCACGAGGAGATCGGCAGGGCAGACGTCGTACACCGTGTGCTTCATAAGATAGCGCCGTGTGCCCGACAGCAGAAAATAGCATTCGTAAAAGGGGTGCTCGTGCATTCCCACAAGGCGGCGCCCTCCCTCGGCCTTGCCGTGCTCGGCCAGGATCCCGTATTCATTGATGCTCTCCAACGTCTCTCCCCCTCGAAATTTTTCTGCCTCTATTCTATCACGCTGCTCGCGCGCATGCAATGGGGTACACAATATTTCAGTAATTACGACAAAAAAGTTCTCAAGACTTTGGTGGATTTTTCAGCCGCTTTCCTTTATAATAAAGGAAGAAGGGGATACGGTCTCCCCACACCGAATAAAAAATGATACGTAGGAGGACAAGAATATGAAGGTTTACGTTTTGCCCACTGCCGATGCTCTCGGCGCCGCCGCCGCCCGTCAGGCCGCCGAGGTCTGCCGCCGCGCCATTGCCGAGCGCGGGGAGGCCCGCCTGCTTCTTTCCACGGGTGCCTCGCAGTTCACCTTCTTTGAGCATTTTGTGAAGGAGGACGTCGATTGGAGCCGTGTGGAGATGTTCCACCTGGACGAGTACGTCGGCATGGCCCCCACTCACCTCGCCAGCTTCCAGAAGTACCTGCGCGAGCGCTTTGTGGACGTGGTCCACCCCGCCAAGTATCACCTCATTGACGGCACCCGCGCTCCCGAGGAAACGATTGCCGAGCTTACGGCGCTCATTCGTCGCGCGCCCATCGACCTCGGCCTCATCGGTATCGGCGAGAACGCGCACATCGCCTTCAACGATCCGCCTGCCGATTTTGATGACCAAAATGCCTACAAGGTCGTGACGCTTGTCGATAGCTGCATCGCCCAGCAGATGCGTGAGGGCTGGTTCAAAACGCCCGAGGAGGCCTTCCGTCAGGCCATCAGCATGACCTGCTCCGAGATCATGCGCTGCAAGACCATCATCTGCGCCGTTCCCTACGCCTGCAAGGCGCAGGCCATTCACGACACTCTGACGAGTGAGAAGACCAACCTCGTGCCCGCCACGCTTCTTAAGGAGCATGCCGACACCACGGTCTACTGTGACGCCGATTCCGCTGCCCTTGTCTCCGCGGACGTTCTGGCCCGCTATTGAGGAAGCCCCTATGCTACTGAACCGTTGCGCAAAGGTCGCTGTCCTTCTCCCCCCCTCGCCCACTCTGCGTGAGCTTTTTGCGGCCGAGGAGCTGAAAAAGTACCTGACGGCCATGCTCGGCCTCACCTTTGCGGCCGAGGCCCCCGTCTGTTTTGTCATCGGCGATCCGCACAGAAATCCCGCCGCCGCCGAGATCGTCTCCCCCGAGGAGTACGATTCTCTTCTTGTGGGTGAGGAGGGGCTCCTTGTCCGCGTCAAGGGGGACGCCGTTCTTCTGACGGGCAGCCACGGTCGCTACGATGAGGAGCGCGGCACGCTCTACGCGACCTACGAATTCCTTGAGCGCCTTTGCGGCTGCAGTCTCTCGGCGATCGGCAACCCCGCGCACGACGTCGGAGAATTCGTGCCGACGCTCGATTCCCTCACCCTCCCCGAGGGGGATATCGTGAAGGGCGAGGCCGACCTCCCCTACCGCTGTGCGATCGTCCAATACGGCGACCGCGCGGGCGACAGCGATCACGGCCTCAATATCCCCTTCCTTGATTGGCTGGTCAAGAACCGCTACAACCGCATTCTCACCTGGTGCGAGACCTACGAAAAATGGAAGAAGATCGGCCTTTTGCCCGAGATCGAGCGCCGCGGTCTCCGTCTGACCGTCGGCCATCACGATGCCGTGAAGCTTTGGCTCCCCTTCTTTGGTAACGAGTATTTTCCCGAGAAATACTATGAGACTCACCCCGAGTATTACCGCCTTGAGGCCGACGGCTCGCGCTTCCGTCCCATTCCGCCCGAGAATCCCGCAGGGCAATGGGTGTTCTGCTCGCGCAACGAGGGTTGCATCGAGACGGTCAGCGAAAATCTCATTCGCTGGATCGGCGACAATCCCTTGGTCGACGTTATCGCCCTCTGGCCGATGGACGGCCGCTTCGATCAATGCGCCTGCCCTGCGTGCGCCAAATACTCGAAGGTCGAGAACTACGCCTATTTTCAGAATGAGGTCGCCGTTCGCGTGGCAAAGGTCTATCCCCGCATAAAAATGGATATGCTCCTTTACACCAACCTCTGGGAATGCCCCGACGGCATGAAGCTCTCGCCCTCGCTCTTCTGCGATATGTCCACCTGGGCCGCCACGGGCCTGCGCCCCTGCGGCAAGCCAGACGGCTCCTGCCTTGCGAACACCCACTTCACGGAGACCCTCCTCAAATGGAAGGCGCACGGCTCGGAGGTCGCGTTCTACGATTACTATATGACCGTGTTCGGCGCCCGTCAGCGCCTCACCTGCATGGCGGACGAGCTGCAAAGCATCTGGAAATACTGTAAGGAGAACGGCATTCTCGGCTCGGGCACGCAGATCGAGTGCTTCAACCTCTGGAACTACCTCGTCAACCTTTACGCCTTTGCGCGTACGGGCTACGATACCTCGCTGACCCTGGACGATCACCTCGCGGCGCTGGCGCCCCTCTTCGGAGACGGCGCCCCGATGATCGCCGAGATCACGCGTTACCTTGAGGAGCTTGTCGACGGGCAGGGGCCCCTCAGCACGGCCGCCGATTACCTGAACCGCTACGCCGATAAGGAAAAGGTCTACGCCCTCTTTGACAAGGCGCTGGCCGCCGCCAAAACGCCTCGCGCGCGCAACAATATTCGCTTGATGCGTATGGAGTTCCGCTATTCCGACCTGGAGCCCGCCGACAAGGGGCACGGTCAGCCCTACGACCGTCTTCATGAGTACGAGGACCCGACGGGCGAGCTGGCCTACATGGCCGTAAACTTTGACAGCTTTGACCACTACGTCGGCGAA
>JAFVYX010000164.1 GCA_017500625.1 Clostridia bacterium
CAGTACAAGAACCGCGCAAGGCCCGCCCGAAATTTTTTCGCAACCCGCCCGAAATCCATTTACAACAAAGGGGAAACGTGCTATAATGGAAGCGCAGAACGGGAAAAGGAGCGCCCCGATGATACGGGCGACTGTTTCTGATAACCGGGACTCTCATAGGCGACGGCTCCCCACGTGTCGGTTATCGACGAAAGGAAGTAAAGTATTTTTTACAAAAGTGAGGATAAAATCATCATGGTCAACGCATTTGCCGTGAAGAACGAGGAGGCCACCCTGAACGTCATTCGTGACCTCTGCCATATTCCCGCCCCCTCCTACGGGGAGCGCCGCCGTGCCGAGTATTGCAAGGCGTGGCTGGAGAGCGTCGGCGCCCGCGGTGTCTATATCGACGAGGTCAATAATTGTCTCTTCCCCATGAACTGTGAGGGAAGCCAAGAGATCACGGTCCTGGCTGCCCACATCGACACCGTCTTTCCCGACACCGAGTCGTACCCCGAATTCCGCGAGGACGAGGAGTGCATCTATTGCCCCGGTGTCAACGACAACACCTGCCGCGTGGCCGCAGTGATGATGACCGCCAAGTACTTCCTCGAAAACAACGTCAAGCCGCGCGGTGGCATTCTCTTTGCCCTCAACTCCTGCGAGGAGGGGCTCGGCAACCTCGTCGGCACCAAGGAGATCTTCCGCGCCTACGAGGGGCGCATCAAGCAGTTCATCACCCTGGACGGCGGCGTCGGCGGCGCCGTGAACGTCGCCGTCGGCTCGCGCCGCTATGAGGTCGTCGCCAAAACGGCGGGCGGCCACTCCTACGGCGCCTTCGGCAACAAAAACGCGATCGCCGCGCTTTCTGAGATCGTCGGAGAGATCTACGCCCTCAAGGTCCCCGTCCGCGAGGGCGCCAAGACCACCTACAACGTCGGCACGATCGAGGGTGGCACCAGCGTCAACACCATCGCCCAGAGCGCCAAAATGCTCTGCGAGTACCGCTCGAACGACCGTGAATGCCTCGCCGTGATGCAGGAGCACTTCGATCGCATCTTCGGCAAGGAGCGTGAGGGCGTCACCCTCTCGGTCACCCTGGTCGGTGAGCGCCTCTGCAAGGGCGAGGTCGATCTCGCCGTTGAGGCCAATATGCTAAAGACCTACGAGCGCATTGTCCGTGAGGTCACGGGGCTTGAGGTGAAATACCACCCCTCCTCCACCGATGCCAACGTGCCGATGTCGCTGGGCATTCCCGGCGTCTGCCTCGGCGTTTCGATCGGCCGCGGCTCTCACACCCGCGAGGAATACATTGAAAAGCGCGGCACCGTGCCGAGCGTTGAGGTCTCGGTCAAGCTGATGCTGGCCCTGACCGCCTGAAAGGAGAAGCGATGATGAAATTTACCGCAGCCGGAGACGCGATCATTCAAAGACGGATCCAGGAGGGCTTTGCCGGCATCGCCGAGATCGCCCCCTTCCTCGCCGAGGGCGACGCCCGCTTCTTTAATCTGGAGACCACCCTTAACAGGGAAGGGGAGTGCTACGGCTCTCAGTTCAGCGGCGGCACCTATATTCGCACAAATCCCGAGGTGCTCATCGACCTTAAGCGCCTCGGCTTCAATATGACGAGCTTCAATAACAACCACGTCCTCGACTTCGGCTATCCCGGAATGCTGAAGACGCTTGAGAACGTGGAGGCCTCGGGCCTTGTCCACGCCGGTGTTGGCAGAAACCTCGCTGCGGCGTCCGCCCCGCGCTACCTCGATACCAAAAACGGCCGCGTGGCCCTCATCGCCGTCAATACCTCCTTCCACGCGACCGCCATGGCCGGCACGCAGAACGACCGTCTCCCGGGCCGCCCCGGCATCAACGGCATTCGCGTCACCAACGAGTTTACCGTCACCGCCGAGGAGCTGGCCTTTATCCGCTCGCTTGCCGAGCGTACGGGCGTCAACGTCTCCAAGGAGATCACCCGCCGTGAGGGGTACTATCCCCCCCTTGCGGACGGCGTTGCCGAGTTTGGCGAGCTGACCTTCCACGAGGGGAAGACCACCTCGCGCCGCCTTGTGCTGAATGAGAAGGATATGCAGCGCCTCGGCAGATCGATCTACGAGGCAAGTCTTCAGGCCGATTACGTGATGGTCTCGGTCCACTCCCACCAGATCGACGGTAGGACCAAGGAGGACGTCCCGCGCTTCCTCCGTGAGCTGTCTCACCGTTGCATCGATATGGGGGCCGACGCCGTGGTTGGCCATGGCCCGCACCTTCTGCGCCCGATCGAGATCTACAACGACCGCCCGATCTTCTACTCCCTTGGCGACTTTATCCTCCAGCTCTACAGCATCGAGTTTGCCCCCGCCGACTTCTTCGAAAAGCACGGCGTCGATCCGAACGAGACCGTCCATACCCTCCTGAAGACCCGCTCGCAGGACTTTACCGTCGGCCTGATGGAGGACGTGAAGATGCTCGAGACCGTTGTCCCCCTCTGGGAGACCAAGGACAAGAAGATCACCTCTCTCCGCCTCCTCCCCTGCGAGCTTTCGCGCGGCGGCCTGAGGGGCGACGAGGGGCTGCCCCGCAAGGCCACGCGCTTCGATTTCATCGAGCGCCTCGCCGAGATCTCGGCGCCCTCGGGCGTCCGTATGCAGGTGGAAAAGGACGGTACCGTCACCTGTAAATGGTGAAAAGAGCGTCCCTCGCACCCCAAAGATGACACAGAAAAAACCCCCCGTATAGCGGGGGGTTTTTCAGTTTCGGGCATAGCCCTAATATTACTGGCGGAGCACAAGTGCGCCTTTTATTGGCCTGCCAGCCACGCAATGATCCCCTGCTACCCGTCAACGGGTTTATTTCGCTTTGGTATTCCCTCTTAGCAATGCGCTATTTTAAAGCCGTCCTCCGAGAGGAAGGGGGGACCGCTTGCGGTGGAAGGAGCCTGCGTACACAAACAGCTTATACCCCGTTTTGCCGTAATTGCTTCAAAAAAGTCACGCACTCTCCCTCAGTCACCTTCGGTGACAGCTCCCTCCCGGAGGGG